>NZ_JAHKKC010000013.1:0-136284 GCF_020496585.1 Alcaligenes sp. 13f | reverse complement strand
GACGGGAATTATTATTTTTAAAGGAGTCCCGATTTATGGCCAAAGAAGAGCTACTTGAAATGCAAGGTTCCGTCACCGAAATCCTGCCTGACTCGCGCTTTCGTGTCACCCTGGACAACGGTCACGCCGTTATCGCCTACACTGGCGGCAAAATGCGCAAGCACCACATCCGTATTCTGGCTGGCGACGCCGTTACCCTGGAAATGTCGCCCTACGACCTGAGCAAAGGTCGCATTATCTTCCGCCACCTGCCCAAGCGTATTGGCGCGCCGACCTCTGCCCCTCGTCGCACTCCCCACCGCCGTTAAGACATATCGCCACACCCCTGTCACAATTAGATGCAAAGATAGGCGCGCCTGACAGGGGTGCGACAAGAGCCATCAGCGCTCGGGCGCACCCCACATCTTGTGGGAGTCGCCTTGAAAAAATTACTGACGCTCAAAACTGGCTTCATCGCCTATTTTGCAATTCTGAGCCTGTTTCTAATCCTGATGCTGATTGCCCTCCAACATTTGAGCAGCAGCATCGAACAGCGCAAGCATCTGGAAGCCCAGCGCCATCAAACGACGGCGCTTAGCAAAGACTTCAAACGCATCAGCGAATTGCTCAGCCGTCAGGCCATCGCGTTTGTCTCCAGCGAGCAAATTGAATTTCAGGATAATTTCCGCCACCTTCTGGCGGTGTTTACGGGTGCCCAGGCGGATCAGGACGGCGTCGCCCTGGCGATGCTGGACCGCTTCAGGGATCTGGAGCTGGAGCCGGCTGAACAGGACCTGCTGCGCTCTGCTTATGAACAGACCCTGGCACTCAGCCAGGTTCAGTCCGAAGCCATTCAAACCGCCAGCGGCCAGTTTGAAGATGGCAACGGCGCCATCCGCATTGCCCTGCCCAATGCCTTGATGGCCAAAGTGCTGGTGTTCAGCCAGCAATACATTCAAGCCTCCGCCCAGATCACCAACACACTGGATCAGTTCGAGCACCAGTTCAGCGAGCGCCTGGACAGTTCCCTGGATCTGGCTGGTCGTAGCAGCGACCGTGCGTTCAGCCTGGCCTTAGCGGCACTGGCCCTGTTCTTCATGGCCAGCACCATTGCTCTACGCCTCTTGTATCGCTCCATCAAGCATCCGCTGGATCAAGGGGCTAATCTGGCCAAGGAACTGGCCCAGGGCAAGCTCAATGCGCAGCTCAGCGTGCGTCGCCATGATGAGTTCGGGACCTTGCTTACAGCACTCAATGGCATCGGCCAGGGCGTACAAACCGTAGTGCATCAGATCCGCGAACAAACCAGCCTGATACGCGACGGCTCGCATGCGATTGTGCTGGGCAGTCAAAACCTGAGCGAGCAAATTCTGGATCAATCGGCCGAACTGAATCAGACCGTCAAGGCCATGAATCAACTGGCTGACACCGTGCGCCAGAACGCGGAGCAGGCCCAAACCGCCGATCATCTGGCGCAAGACACCTCCAGCCAAGTGGCCCGGGGCAATCAAGCTGTACACAGCCTGCTCGATACCATCGACGCAATTGCCGACAGCTCGAACAAAATGAGTGAGATCACCAAACTGATCCGCAACATTGCCTTCCAGACCAATATCCTGGCCCTGAATGCCGCGGTGGAAGCCGCCCGCGCCGGAGTCCATGGTCATGGCTTTGCGGTTGTTGCTGCCGAAGTGCGCAACCTGGCTTTGCGCTCCACCGACGCCTTACAACAGATTTCCACCCTGATTTCCAGCTCAGTCGAACAAACCGAGCAAAGCTCGGCTGCCGCCCGAGGTATGGCGCAAGTCATGGCCAACACACAACACAAGGTCAATGAAATGCGCAGCATTGTGGCCGATATTGCCCAAGCCTCTCAGGAGCAGGCGACGCATATCGACTACGTGAACCAGGTCATGACGCGCCTGGACCAGCAAGGCCAGTCCAACCGCCAACTGCTTGAACACAGCGCGCACACCGCTCAGGAGCAGCTGGAGCAAACCACTTTGCTGGCCCAGGTGGTGGCGCATTTCAGTCTGGATAGCGATCTTTCCGAGCCCGATGCTCCCGCCCTGCCCGCCGCCCCCACGCAGCCTTCTTACCGATCCGTGTCCGCCTATCGCACAGCCACGTGCACAATGTCCGGTTCCTGAGCGGCCAATACGTGCCATAGACCTCCGATAAGGGTAAAATCGGAAGTTTGCCGCGCGCCGCCTTGCTGGCTGGCGTGGGTGGCACATCAAATATAGGAAAGCCGCTGAATCATGGAATCGGAACGACTTAATCAACTGGAAGCCCGCCTTGCCGATTATTCGGAGCGGGAAAATGCCTTACGGAGGTATCTTTGACTACGATGACAAAGCTCATCGTTTGCACGTAGTCAATGCCGAACTCGAGGATCCCAACGTCTGGAACGATCCTCAGCACGCTCAGGATCTGGGCCGCGAAAAGAAAAGTCTGGAAAACGTGGTGCATGTGCTGGACGCCTTGCACACGGGTTTGAAAGATTCGCAGGACCTGTTTGAGCTTGCCGCGATGGACGATGACGATGCCACTATCGCCGCCATCGAAGAAGATTGTGCCGCCATGGCCAGCCGTATTGAAGAGCTGGAATTCCGCCGCATGTTCTCCAACCCTGCCGACCCGCTGAATTGCTTTATGGATATTCAGGCCGGTGCGGGTGGTACCGAAGCCCAGGACTGGGCCTCCATGCTGCTACGCATGTATGTGCGTTATGCCGAACACAAGGGCTTCAAGGCTGAGATCCTGGAACAGTCTGACGGCGACGTGGCGGGTATCAAATCGGCCTCCATCAAGATTGAAGGCGATTACGCCTACGGTTTTCTGCGCACTGAAACCGGCGTGCACCGTCTGGTTCGCAAAAGTCCCTTTGACTCCTCCAACGGCCGCCACACGTCTTTCACCAGCGTGTTCGTCTACCCGGAAATCGACGACTCCTTTGAAGTCGAAATCAACCCGGCCGACTTGCGTATCGACACTTACCGCGCCAGTGGTGCCGGTGGTCAGCACATTAACAAAACCGACTCGGCCGTTCGTATTACGCACGAGCCCAGCGGCATTGTGGTGCAGTGTCAGAACGACCGCTCGCAGCACCGTAACCGTGCCGAAGCCATGCAAATGCTGAAGTCCCGCCTGTACGAGCTGGAAATGCGCAACCGTATGGCTGAGCAGCAAAAACTGGAAGACTCCAAGAGCGATGTGGGTTGGGGTCACCAGATCCGTTCCTACGTGCTGGACCAAAGCCGCATCAAGGACTTGCGTACCAACTACGAAAGCTCCAATACCCAGAAGATTCTGGATGGTGACCTGGATGCCTTTATTCAAGCCAGCCTGAAACAAGGTATTTAATATGCACACTTCCACGCTGACTGTTCTAAGCGGTGCCTCTCGCGGTCTGGGCTTGTCCCTGGCACGTCAGGCACTGGCCGCTGGCCATCAGTTGATCACTTTGGCCCGCAGCGAACTGCAACTGGATGCGCCCCAAGGGGCCCATCAACATCTGCAAGTGGATCTGGCCAGCGCGGAAGGCGCACAACAGGCTGCCAAGGCTCTGCAAGCCTTGATCAGCCAGACACAGGCTCAACGCTACGTCCTCATTAATAATGCGGGCACGGTTGATCCCGTTGGGCAGGCCAGCCACCTGCTCGATGCCCAGGCCATTACACAGGCGCTGCAATTGAATGTCGCCAGTGTCATGAGCCTGACCGCCGCCTTCTTGCAAGGCGCCCCCAAGGATGCCCAACGCCAGGTGCTCAATATATCCTCTGGTGCTGGCCGCAAACCCGTCTCGGGCTGGGCCGTGTACGGCTGCAGCAAGGCAGCGCTGGATTTTTATACGCAAACCCTGAAGCTGGAGAATCCCGAGCTGGCCGTTTGCTCTCTGGCCCCTGGCGTGGTCGATACCGATATGCAAGGCCATATCCGTAGCCAATCCCGCGACCAGTTCCCGAACCTGAGCCGCTTTATCGACCTGCATCAACAAGGTCAGCTAAGCAGCCCGGACGATACGGCCGAGCGCATTTTGCGCCACCTGAACAGCCCGGATTTTGGCCAGCACGTCCTGGATGACATCCGCCACTACGAATAAGTACTGACACAATGACTGAACCGCTAGACACTTCCGCCCCCGTCGTAGACGAAAACCGCCTGATCGCCGAGCGTCGTTCCAAACTGGACCGCCTGCGCGAAAACGGCATCGCCTACCCCAACGATTTTCGCCCTGACGCCCACGCTGCCGAGCTGCACAGCCAGTACGGCGAGCAGGACAAGGATGCCCTGGCTGCAACCAATAAAGTCGTGAAAGTAGCTGGCCGCATGATGCTCAAGCGTGTCATGGGTAAAGCCAGTTTTGCCACGCTGCAAGATGCTTCCGGCCGTATCCAGATCTACCTGGACAAAGCCGCACTGGGCGAAGAAAACTACGCGGAATTCAAGGGCTGGGATATCGGTGACATCCTGGCCGTGGAGGGCACAGTCTTCAAAACCAATAAGGGCGAGCTGTCCGTACATGCTTCCAGCGTGCGCCTGCTGGCCAAGTCCCTGCGCCCCCTGCCCGACAAATTCCACGGTCTGGCTGACCAGGAATTGAAGTACCGTCAGCGCTACGTAGACCTGATCATGGGTGAAGACACCCGTCAAACCTTCCTGGCCCGCAGCAAGGTCATGAGCAGCCTGCGCCAGCACATGGCCCAGGCCAACTTCCTGGAAGTGGAAACCCCCATGCTGCACCCCATTCCGGGTGGCGCATCGGCCAAACCCTTTGTGACCCACCACAATGCGCTGGACATGGAAATGTACCTGCGTATTGCTCCCGAGCTGTACCTGAAGCGTTTGATCGTGGGCGGTTTCGAGCGCGTGTTCGAGATCAACCGCAACTTCCGTAACGAAGGCGTCAGCCCTCGTCACAACCCCGAATTCACCATGATGGAGTTCTACGCAGCCTACACGGATTACCAGTGGCTGATGGACTTCACCGAAAACCTGATACGCGAAGCCGCGATCAGCGCCCGTGGTACCGCCACCTTGCAATACCAGGAACGCGAACTGGATCTGAGCCTGCCTTTTGATCGCCTGACCATTACCGGCGCCATCATGAAGTACGCTCCGTCCTACCAGATCGAACAGCTGGAAGATATCCAATTCCTGCGCACTGAGCTGGCTCGCCTGAAAGTGGACGTGAACTCACCCCCACTGCGTGATGCCGGTCTGGGTGCCTTGCAACTGGCTCTGTTTGAAGAAACAGCGGAATCCAAGCTGTGGCACCCCACATTCATCGTGGACTACCCCGTGGAAGTGTCGCCACTGGCACGCGCTTCGGACACCCAGGAAGGCATTACCGAGCGCTTTGAGCTGTTCATTACTGGTCGCGAAATTGCCAATGGTTTCTCGGAGTTGAACGATCCTGAAGATCAAGCCGCACGTTTCCAGGCCCAGGTTCAGGCCAAGGACGCTGGCGACGAAGAAGCCATGTTCTATGACGCGGACTACATCCGTGCGCTGGAATACGGCATGCCCCCTACAGGCGGCTGCGGTATCGGTATCGACCGACTGGTCATGTTGCTGACCGATAGCCCTGCTATCCGTGACGTGATCCTGTTCCCGCACCTACGTCGCGAGGACTAATCAGTCTCAAGACAGAAAAACGCGCGGTCAAGACCGCGCGTTTTTTTATGCATCCTCGCCCCCGCATACACATACGCAGATACGCAGCTATTCTGCCCGGTCCCTGAACAAACTCCCGCTCCAATCTCATTATTAACCAGCCCTACACCTGTAAGGGCAGACTTCATTCGGGCTTAATGCCAGCAGTTGCCGCCACTTTACGAAACAGGGCAATATCACGTGCCACGATCTGATCCAGAGACTCAGCCGAACCAGGCGCAATCACAAAGCCCTGCTCCTCCAATGGCTCAGCAAATTCGCGCGAATGCAGTACAGCCGTAATATCGCGATTTAACACCTCAACCACCTCATCCGGCGTGGCACGTGGCACAAAGACGCCCTGCCAGCTTTCGATCACGAAATCAGAAACACCCAACTCATGAAAAGTGGGAACATCCGGTAAAACCTTCGAGCGCTCCGGCGAGGTCACCGCCAGAGGGATGAGCTCACGCTTCTGAATGTTCTGGATTGTTCCAGAGATATCAATAAGTGCTCCGTCAACATGCCCGCCCAGTATGTCCAACATAGCGGGGGCCCCTCCCGCGTAGGGAATGTTATTGGTTTGCGTACCCAAACGCTGGTTAAGCATCTCGACGGCCAGATGATAAATACTGCCGTAACCAATCGGCAGCGCTGCAGATACTTCGCCAGGCTGACGTTTAAGAAGTGCCACGTAGTCATCAAAGTGCTTAACGCCCAGACCGGGACGCACCACCAGCACCTGCGAATTAACAATAGTGCGGGTCACGCCACGGACCTCCGTCTCGCTATAGGGCAGCTTGCGACCGAGGGCAGCGTTGATCGCAAGCTGATCCCCGCTAGACAAGAGCGTATGCCCGTTTGGGGCTGCACGAACTACCCGGTTGACGCCAAGGCTGGTGTGAGCGCCGGGCACATTATCCACAATCACCGTTTGTTGCCACAATTTGGCAAGATTTTGCGCGAGCATCCGTGCGATACGGTCAGCGTTGCCGCCCGGATTCACCGGAACAACAATACGCACAGGCCCGGAGGGAAACGTATCGGCCTGCTGCGCACGTGCCGGAGCCGTGGCAAACATAGCACCCAGAGAAGAAACAGGAACACCAAGCCGGGCGGCGATACCCGCACCGGTCGCTTTCAAGATCATGCGTCGATTCAAGCCTACCTCCAGTATCCACAGACTGCCCATTGATCAGGCGACATTGTGTTTGCAGTGCTTGCCAATCACGAACTGTAGTCTAGAGAGCCCCCATGCGCGAATCAAGCAGCCCCCGTCCCGACCGCTGCTAAAGCAGCTATCAACGACTTTCGCGCAGTCTGAAAACTTGCTCAGCAACACGTCATGCCGAAACAAAAAAGGACGCTCGAAAGCGTCCTCTTTTTATTGCGAATCCAGGTTCATAGCTGCACCGTGTCGCACCTGTGCTGCGAGTACGATTTGCAGGCAATTAATCCACTGGCAAACGCATCACCGCCTGTGCCCATTTATGAGCTACCTCAGGCGAAGAAAAACACGAAGCCTTGTCTGCCACCACGCGCACCGCACGCTCCAGCAGCTGGATGTCAGCCTCGTGCTGACGCGCAACGTGCGGGTCTTCAAAGAAGATGACGCGTTGACAACGATTTTCCAGCACCAGCTCGGCAATTTGCGCATCGCCACCCAAAGGTCCACTTAGATATGACTGAATCCAGGGTGTGTCCTTGGGCCAGCCTTTAGACCAGGCCAGCTCATTCAACAAGCGGCTTGTCGTCCCGGTTCCCACGCGTTGGCCAAAGCGAGACAGCAGATCAAAATGCTTGTCGGCAAACTCAATCATCTTGTCCTTGAGTGCATCGTGCGCAATCATGGCCAAGGTTTGATTAGGGAAGTCAAAAATACGTTTGCAGCTGGAATCGGGCCACAAGCCGCGGCTGACACGCTCCACTTCAATCCATTCAATTGCACCCATCAAGGTAGAAATGAAAGGACGGCCATGCGTGATGCATTGGCGCTTGAGCGCCAGTGCTTCCGGAAAAATGGAGGAAGGGTCTACCGGGTCAATCAGGTAAATGGCGCCATCAAAGGGCGGTGTACCATCCGGGCTTTGCGTGACCCGGGCCACCAGCTTCATCAAGCCGCCATCACGACCATAGGGATAGCGAACCAGGCCGCCATAGCCTTCCAGCAGGCCCGACCGCTCGATGGCATTACAGGTACGACCGACCGTGTAAAGCTCAACTTCCAATTCGCGAATACCGCTGGCTGAGCGCCGCAACCACTGAAACAAAGCCGCATCTGCCGAATCATGGTGCAATTGATTGGCCGCCAAACCGAAACGTAATGACATGAGTTCCTACACGGTAAACGATTCGCCACACCCGCAGGAGGCTTTCTCGTTTGGATTGATGAACTTGAAACCTTCATTGAGGCCATCACGGCCATAATCCAGACGCGTGCCGTCAATAAAGGGCAGGCTTTTAGGATCAACAAACAGTTTAACGCCGTGCTCTTCAAACAGTTGATCGCCTTCAACCGGCTCATCAACAAAATCCAGCTTGTAGGCCAGACCCGAGCAACCGGTCAGACGTACACCCAAACGTAGCCCCAAACCGCCCCCGCGTTTTTTCAAATGACGCTGGATATGTTCTGCGGCGGGCTGAGTAAGAGAAATAGACATAATCTTTTCCTTTCTATAAACCTGAAAGAATATTCAGCCTTCAGGCTTGGACAACTAAAACGCGCCTTTGTTCTGTACCGAGGCAATAGCGGCCTGAACCGCCTCCTGGGCCAACAAAGCACAATGCACTTTGACCGGCGGCAATTCCAGCGCTTGCTGCACATCTGTAGACGAGAACTGAGCAGCCTGCTCCAGACTGCGACCTTGCAGCCACTGTGTCGCAAACGAGGCGGAAGCGATGGTACAGCCACAGCCATAAGCCTTGAAACAGCTATCCTGAATCTGGCCCTGCTCCGATACCTTGAGCTGGATGCGAATCAAGGCCCCGGTTTCGTGACTTCCCGCTTCCCCTGTACCTACGCCAGCATCACTGCTGTTCATGACACCCACATGACGCGGGTGCAGGAAATGCTCCATGACAGCGTCACTATATATCATTGCGCGAACTGCTCCGAAGCAGGCTCGCTCCACAAGGGAGAGATGGCCCGCAATTGTTCAACCACACGACGGATGGCCGCAATCGTGTCATCAATATCCTGCTCGGTCGTGAAACGGCCCAGACTCAAGCGCAGGGAACTGTGCGCCAACTGATCACTACGACCCAGAGCCGTCAATACGTAGGACGGTTCCAGGCTGGCCGAGGTACAGGCCGAGCCACTGGACACTGCCAAATCTGTCAGAGCCATCATCAGAGCTTCGCCCTCAATGTGATCCACGCTGATGTTCAGGTTGTGGGGCACGCGCTGATCCAAGGTGCCATTCAGGAACAGATCAGGGATAGACTGCAGGCCGGCCCATAGACGATCTCGCAGCGCGGTGATGCGCTGATTGTCTAGGTCCATTTCCTGCGCAGCCAGTTCAAAAGCACGCCCCATGCCCACGATCTGATGAGTGGCCAGCGTACCGGAGCGAAACCCGCGTTCGTGGCCGCCACCGTGAATCTGCGCTTTCAGGCGCACCGCCGGTTTACGACGGATATACAAGGCACCGATTCCTTTGGGACCGTAAGTCTTGTGGGCAGACATGGACATCAAATCCACCGGCCACTCCTGCAGATTGATCGCCACCTTGCCGGTGGCCTGGGCGGCGTCCACATGGAACAGCACCTTGTGCTCCCGGCACATTGCCCCCAGGGCCTGCACATCTTGAATCACGCCAATTTCGTTATTCACCAACATGACCGAGGCCAGGATGGTGTCGGGGCGAATGGCTTGTTCAAACGCCTGAGGATCAATCAGACCACTGGGCAGGACATCCAGAAAGGTGACTTCAAACCCTTCGTCCTGCAAGGCCAGACAGGTATCCAGCACGGCCTTGTGTTCCGTACGGACGGTAATAATATGGCGGCCCTTGGACTGATAAAACTGCGCGGCACCTTTTAACGCCAGATTGATGGCTTCGGTAGCACCGGAGGTCCAGACAATTTCACGCGGCTCTGCCCCTACCAAAGCGGCAACCTGACGGCGCGCCTGGTCCACGGCCTCTTCCGCATCCCACCCATAGGGATGGCTGCTGGAGGCCGGATTGCCAAATCGTTCCGTCAACCAGGGAATCATGCTGTCGGCCACACGCGGGTCTACCGGTGTAGTGGCGGCATAATCCATATAGATACGCTGAGCGCGACTCATACAAAACTCCGGGTCAGTAGCGGATCTTGCCCACTACAAAGTACATTCTTCTGGCTGGCCGGCTTCCTGAGCGGCCAACTTGAGCTGACGCAGACGCTGCTGATCAACCAAGTCCTGTAGCGAGACAGAATCCAGATAATCGACCATTTTACGACTAAGCGTCGCCCAAAGCTCGTGAGTCATGCACTCGCCTTTCTGCCCGTTTGTGCCCTGCTTGCAATTACCCTTGCCACCGCATTGGGTGGCATCAACGGGCTCATCGACCGCAAACACAATGTCAGCAACGGTGATGTGGCGAGCCAGACGCGCAAGCGTATAGCCACCACCCGGACCACGCACACTATCGACCAGTTCATGGCGGCGCAACTTGCCAAACAACTGTTCAAGATACGAGAGCGAGATACCCTGTCGCTGGCTGATGCCTGCGAGCGTCACCGGTCCACTTTGCTGGCGCAGCGCAAGATCGATCATCGCGGTTACGGCGAAACGCCCTTTTGTCGTCAAACGCATGATAGTTTCCTTGCCAAAGGCGAAAGCGGCCGGACTGCCAACGGCAAATCCGACCAATTTGGTCCAGTATAGCAAATACAGGGGAAACTACCGTGCTTGAGCGTGTGTTTTTACACTTATACTGAAGTGTTATGTAGCCACTCAGGCAGCACGGTAATTGGGGACGCGCTTGCGAACCAGTTCGAACACGCCCTGGCAGGCATCTTCGATATAGTCCATGACCTTATTAAAGCCATCCTGGCCGCCATAATAAGGATCGGGCACGGTAGCCGCTTCATAGTCAGTGGCAAAGCGCATCAGCAGCATGAGCTTGTGACGATAAATGGGAGGACACATTTGCTGCAAGGCAGCGTGGTTTTCCCAGTCCATGCTCAAGATAAGGTCGAAGTTGCGAAAGTCCTCGCGCTGGACCTGTCGGGCCTGATAGGTAGAGATGTCATAACCGCGTTTACGAGCGGCTATCTGTGCGCGTGTGTCAGGATGCTCGCCAACATGAAAGCCATGCGTGGCGGCTGAATCCACCAAAATAGCCTCCGACAAACTGGCCTGGTCGACCAGTTGGCGCAAGACACCTTCGGCGCTGGGGGAGCGGCAAATATTCCCTGTACAGACAAACAGAACCTTACTCATAATGCGTCAAAGTCTGCGGGAAAACCCCAAATAAGGCAAGACGAAACCGGGGTGAAAACAGACCCCGAAAATCGCCTTGAAAACAGCAAATCCGTATCGTTTGGGAGCTGCCAATAAGAACCGGTCGCAGCTGCTTGAAGTTTGGAATAAACCAAAGGCGCAGCAACCTTTGCTTAGCGGATACACCACTTTCTCGAGATGAGATAAATCAAGCAATACACCCGAGTGATGAAAGCCGGTAGCAGAACGGTGTTTTTTCTGAGCTTTCGTCCAGCTTTAGTTGCAAATACACAACAACCATCAAGCCATCAGCAGTTTGGCCTTCAGTCTTTGCAACTTGTCGCGCGCAGCTGCCGCTTGCTCGAACTCCAGGTTGCGGGCGTGGTCCATCATCTCTTTTTCCAGACGCTTGATCTCGCGTGCAGCGGCCTTCTCGTCGCGAATCAACTCGTCCGGCACATCCTCGCGCAAGCTGGCAGTTGGATCCGAGGCAACAACACCATCAATCAACTCACGGACGGCCTTGTTCACGCCGCGCGGCGTAATACCGTGCTCTTCGTTAAAGGCGATCTGCTTGGCACGACGGCGCTCGGTTTCTTCGATAGCGCGGTGCATGGAGTCCGTCATTCTGTCGGCATACAGAATGGCTTTACCGTTCAGGTTACGCGCTGCCCGACCTATGGTTTGAATCAGGCTGCGCTCCGAACGCAGGAAGCCTTCCTTGTCCGCATCAAGAATCGCCACCAGAGACACTTCGGGCAAATCCAGCCCCTCACGCAGCAGGTTGATCCCGACCAGCACATCGAAGACGCCCAGACGCAGATCCCGGATGATCTCGGCCCGTTCCACCGTATCAATGTCCGAGTGCAAGTAGCGCACGCGAATACCGTTCTCTGACAAGTATTCGGTCAGATCCTCTGACATGCGCTTGGTCAGCGTCGTCACCAATACACGGTCTTCCTGCGCAGTACGCAGCTTGATTTCACCCAGCAAGTCATCGACCTGCGTGGTAGCCGGGCGAACCTCGATTTCCGGGTCCACCAGTCCGGTAGGTCGCACCACCTGTTCAACCACATTGTCTGCATGCTCTTGCTCGTAGGCAGCGGGTGTAGCCGACACGAACACGGTTTGCGGCATACGGCGTTCGAACTCTTCCAGTTTCAAAGGCCGGTTATCCATGGCCGAAGGCAGGCGGAAACCGAACTGCACCAGGGTTTCTTTACGCGAGCGGTCACCGCGATACATGGCGCCCAACTGCCCGATAGTGACGTGGCTTTCATCGATAAACATCAGGGAGTTACGCGGCAGGTAGTCGATCAGTGTCGGCGGCGGATCGCCAGGCGCTGCTCCTGACAAGTGGCGAGAGTAGTTCTCGATGCCTTTGCAAAAGCCCAGCTCCTGCAGCATTTCCAGATCAAAACGGGTGCGCTGCTCCAGACGTTGAGCTTCAACCAAATGCCCTTCCCGTGTCAGAAATTCCAGACGCTCCCGCAGTTCGAGCTTGATGGTTTCAATCGCCCTCAACACGGTTTCGCGTGGCGTCACATAATGCGAGCTAGGGAACACGGTAAAGCGGTTCAGCTTCTGCACGACCTTGCCTGTCAGCGGATCGAACAACTCCAGCTCTTCAATCTCGTCATCAAACAGGCTGACTCGCAAGGCCAGCTCCGCGTTTTCTGCCGGGAAGATATCGACCACTTCACCACGAGCGCGGAATATCCCACGCTGAAAATCCAGATCGTTACGCTCGTACTGCATGGCGACCAGACGCGCCAGCAGCTCCTGCCGGGCAATACGGTCGCCCTTGCGCAACGTCAGCACCATCGCATGGTAGTCGCCGGGATTACCGATACCGTAAATGCAGGACACAGTACCCACAATAATGGTGTCCGGCCGCTCCAGCAGGCTTTTGGTGGCCGACAAACGCATCTGCTCGATGTGTTCATTGATGGACGAGTCCTTTTCAATAAACAGATCGCGCGATGGCACATAGGCCTCGGGCTGGTAGTAATCGTAGTAAGACACGAAGTACTCCACAGCGTTGCGTGGAAAGAACTCGCGCATCTCGGCGTACAACTGCGCCGCCAGGGTTTTATTGGGCGCCAGAACAATGGCCGGACGCCCGGTGCGAGCAATAATGTTCGCCATCGTATAGGTCTTGCCCGAGCCCGTTACCCCCAAAAGGGTCTGGTACATCAAGCCATCATCAATCCCCTCAACCAACTGCTCAATCGCCGCAGGCTGGTCGCCAGCAGGCAAATAAGGTTGGAAAAGTTTGAAGGAACTCCCCGGAAATTCTTGAAAGGCAGGCTCAAATTTCATGCTAGACACACTTTAGGGTAAGCCCGTATTATCACATTAATGCTTTGTTTTTCTACCTTTCTGCACTAACGCCCCCATATCATCATGACATCGCTCTTCGAAACCGTCGAACTGGCTCCACGCGACCCTATTTTGGGTTTGAACGAACAATACAATGCCGACGAACGCAGCGGCAAAGTTAATCTGGGGGTCGGTGTTTACTACGACGATCAAGGGCGTATCCCGATTTTGCAGGCTGTTCAAAAGGCTGAGGAAGCCATGATGAGCAAAGCCGCCGCGCGCAGCTACCTGCCTATTGAAGGGATAAATACCTACAATCTGGGTGCTCAAACCCTGTTGCTGGGTGCCGACTCCCCCATCATTGCCGAAGGCCGCGCCTTGACCGTGCAATCCCTGGGCGGTACCGGTGCGCTGAAAATCGGTGCTGACTTCCTGCAGCAACTGCTGCCCCAGTCCGAGGTTTACATCAGCGATCCAAGCTGGGAAAACCACCGCGCCTTGTTCGAGCGCGCCGGCTTCAAGGTCAACACCTACGCTTACTACGATGCCGCTACGCATGGCCTGAACTTTGACGGCATGATCGCCTCGCTGCGCGCCATGCCGGCCCAGTCCATCGTGGTCCTGCACGCTTGCTGCCACAACCCGACCGGCGTGGACCCCAGCATGGAACAATGGGCCCAGATCGCCGAGCTGATCAAAGAGCGTCAACTGGTTCCTTTCCTGGACATCGCTTACCAAGGCTTTGGTGCCGGTCTGGAAGAAGACGCCAGTGTAGTGCGTCTGTTTGCCAAGCTGGGCCTGTCCATGTTCATCAGCTCCTCGTTCTCCAAGTCCTTCTCGCTGTACGGCGAGCGCGTTGGCGCCCTGACCCTGGTTACTTCCAGCAAGGACGAAACCTCCCGCGTACTGAGCCAGGTCAAGCGTGTGATTCGCACCAACTACTCCAACCCACCCACACACGGTGGCAAGGTTGTGGCCACGGTACTGAACTCGCCTGAACTGTTCCAGACTTGGGCGACTGAACTGGCCGGCATGCGTGATCGCATCCGCGAAATGCGCGCCCAACTGGTTGCCAAGCTGAAAGAGCACGGCGCTACCCAAAACTTTGACTTCGTGCTGCAACAGCGCGGCATGTTCTCCTACTCCGGCCTGACTGCCGAGCAAGTCGAACGCCTGCGCCAGGAACACGGCATTTACGCTGTCAGCAGCGGCCGTATTTGCGTTGCTGCATTGAACAGCCAGAATATTGACGTCGTGGCCAAGGCCATCGCTCAAGTCCTGAAGTAAGCTGTCCCTCAGTACAGCCCCAACGCCCTTCTTCGGAAGGGCGTTGTCGTTCCAGCCCTTGGAGCACTACCATGACAGACACGATTTCCCTGAACACCGAACGCCTACTCCTGCGCCCCTGGAAAGCTTCCGACCTGGAGCCCTTTTTCCGCTTGAACAGCGATCCCCACGCGCTGCGTTTTTACCCGGCCACCCTGGACCGTGAGCAAAGCGATGCCATCGCCCACCGCAGCCAAAGCCTGATTGACGAGCATGGCTGGGGCCCCTGGGCAGTCGAGCTGAAAGAAAACGGGGCCTTCATTGGCATGGTGGGCTTGAACCGCCCGACCGCCGATCTGTACTTTCAGCCTTGCGTGGAAGTTCTTTGGCGTTTGCTGCCTGAGTACTGGGGCAAGGGCTATGCCACCGAAGCGGCACGAGCCTGCATGGACTTTGGTTTTGACGAACTGGGCCTGGATCAAATTGTGGCGTACACCGCTCAGTTGAACTTGCCTTCGCAGACCGTCATGCAACGCCTGGGCATGACAGAGCAAGCTGGTACCTTTGATCACCCCGGTGTAGCGGCGGGCCACAAACTCGTCCCCCATGTGCTGTACACCCTGGACCGCAAGGATTGGCCCCAGTCTGCCTGAGCAGCCCGAAGGGTCAAAAATTAAGCCTTTAGGGCCCTCAGCGCTTGCAAAAACGCCAACTGTAACGCACAATCTTTACTGTATATATATTCAGCAGACAATACTATGACCGCCAAGCTCACTGCACGCCAACAACAAGTGCTGGACATCATTCGTTCTGAAATCGAACGGACGGGTTTCCCTCCCACTCGAGCAGAGATTGCTCAGGTGCTGGGTTTCAAATCCGCCAATGCGGCCGAAGATCATTTGAAAGCTCTGGCCCGCAAAGGCGCTATCGAGCTGACTGCCGGCGCCTCGCGCGGCATACGCCTGCTCGGTACGGATACCCGCGAAAGTGCTGCTCCCAGCAGCAACGCATTGGCCAATCTGGCTGACGCCCTCTTGCTGCCCATTATTGGTCGCGTGGCTGCCGGTAGCCCTATTTTGGCCACCGAGCATATCGAGCGCGAGATTGGCGTCGCCCCTACCCTATTCACCCAAACGCCTGATTACCTGCTGCGCGTACGCGGCCTGAGCATGAAAGACGCGGGCATTTTTGACGGCGACCTGCTGGCCGTCAAGAAAGCCAGTGAAGCGCGTAATGGGCAGATTGTGGTGGTACGTATTGGCGACGATGTCACCGTCAAGCGCCTGTCGCGCTCCAGCAATCAAGTGGTCCTCTTGCCCGAGAACCCGGACTTTGAACCCATCATCATCACCGACCCGGACTCCCTGTCTTTGGAAGGCATTGCTGTGGGTCTGATTCGTACCAGCCCGCTGCATTAAGCTTCCTCTCTCTTGGTCACCAGAGCGGTTTTACAGGCTTGGTGCTCCTGACAAGAGAAAAACCCCATATACCGTTTGGTACATGGGGTTTTTTATTGGTCGAAGTGCATGCCGATATACAGGTTTGAGCAGCCGTAAACCCCTCGCGCAAGCTAGCGACCCTCAACTCCCTCAATATCATTGCGCAAAGATCTGGCTCCCACTGCTATCAATATGACTAACCTCGAAGCCACGATCAGTCTGAGCAAAATGTAAACAGGCTACCTTGAACCCAAGGCAGCCTGTTTCACTGCTTGCTTACTACTGCTGATGCTTAGTGCTTGAAGGACTCAGAACCCGCCCCAGCAGCACGCGTGGCTGCCAAGGCCTCAGCGGCCAGGCGAGCTACTTCTTCGTCGCTCAGGGGCGTTACAGCGTCTTGCAGGGCCACTTCCAGTACACGGTCAATCCAACGCACCGGGATGATCTCCAGCGTGTTTTTCACGTTATCTGGAATATCGGCCAGGTCCTTGATGTTTTCTTCCGGGATCATCACGGTTTTGATGCCGCCGCGTTGCGCTGCCAACAGCTTCTCTTTCAAGCCGCCGATAGGCAGAACTTCGCCGCGCAAGGTGATTTCACCCGTCATGGCCACATCAGCACGAACCGGAATACCCGTCAGGCTGGACACGATAGCGGTCGTAATGGCGATACCGGCCGATGGACCATCCTTGGGCGTAGCGCCTTCTGGAAAGTGCACGTGCAGGTCACGCTTTTCAAACACGCTATTGGCAATGCCCCACTTCTGAGCACGCGAACGCACAACCGTACGAGCCGCTTCGACCGATTCTTTCATCACATCGCCAATCGAGCCGGTGCGCAGCACATTGCCTTTACCGGGCATATCGGCCACTTCGATGGTCAGCAACTCACCGCCCACCTCGGTCCAGGCCAGACCGGTAACCAGGCCAACCTTGTTCTCTTTTTCGGCCAGGCCGAAGGAGAAACGACGTACACCCAGGTAATCGTTCAGATTCGCCGCATTCACGACCAAGGTTTCCTGGGTCAGTGTTTTGTAGCGAGCTGCACGCGTACCGGCTTGTGGATTGGCCACCAACAGCTTGCGAACAACCTTGCGGCAGATCTTGCTGATTTCACGTTCCAGGGAACGCACACCCGCTTCACGGGTGTAGTAACGCACGATGTCGCGCACGGCATCTTCGGTCACTTCCAGCTCGCCATCGCGCACGCCGTTGTTCTTCATCAGCTTGGGCAAGAGGTAATCGAAAGCAATGCGCACCTTCTCATCTTCGGTGTAACCCGACAGACGAATCACTTCCATACGGTCCAGCAGGGCCGGTGGAATGTTCAAGGTATTGCTGGTTGCCACGAACATCACATCGGACAAGTCATAGTCCACTTCCAGGTAGTGATCCTGGAAGGTGTGATTTTGTTCGGGGTCCAGAACCTCCAGCAATGCCGAGGATGGATCGCCACGGAAATCCGCGCCCATCTTGTCGATCTCGTCCAGCAGGAACAGCGGGTTACGTACACCCACCTTGCTCATGTTCTGAACCACCTTGCCCGGCATGGAGCCGATGTAGGTACGACGGTGACCGCGAATCTCGGCCTCGTCACGTACACCACCCAAAGCCATACGAATGAACTTGCGGTTCGTTGCCTTGGCAATGGACTGTCCCAGCGAAGTTTTACCCACGCCTGGAGGGCCAACCAAACACAGGATTGGAGCCTTCAGTTTGTCGACACGTTGCTGAACCGCCAGGTACTCGACAATACGTTCCTTGACCTTTTCCAGACCAAAGTGATCCGCATCCAATACTTCCTCGGCGTTGCTCAAGGAGTTGTTGATACGGCTCTTTTTGCGCCAAGGCAGGCCTACCAGCGTTTCAATGTAGTTGCGCACGACCGTGGCTTCGGCTGACATCGGCGACATCAGCTTGAGCTTTTTCATTTCGGATTCGGCTTTCTTAAGCGCTTCTTTGCTCAGTTGAGCCTGTTCGATGCGTTTTTCCAGCTCTTCGACATCCGCACCGTCCTCGCCTTCGCCCAGCTCTTTCTGAATCGCCTTGACCTGCTCGTTCAGGTAGTAGTCGCGCTGGCTCTTTTCCATCTGCTTTTTCACACGGCCGCGAATGCGCTTCTCGACCTGCAAGATGTCAATTTCGCCTTCCAGTTGCGACAGCAGGCCCTCCAGACGCTCCAAAGCCTTGGGCGTTTCCAGCATGCCCTGCTTTTGCTCCAGCTTCAAAGGCAAATGAGCGGCGATGGTATCGGCCAGACGGCCAGCATCGTCAATCCCGGTCAGGGAAGTCAGAATTTCCTGAGGGATTTTTTTATTCAGTTTGACGTACTGCTCGAACTGACCCAGCACCGCACGACGCAGGGCTTCGGTTTCAGCAGCATCACCGGAGTCGCCGGGCACTTCGACCACCGAGGCCATGAAGTGGGTTTCGGCATCCTGTACCTGGGTGATTCGAGCGCGCTGCAAGCCTTCCACCAGCACTTTTACCGTGCCGTCGGGCAGCTTGAGCATTTGCAAAATACTGGCCGCACACGCAATTTCGTAGAGATCCTCGGGAGCGGGATCGTCCTTGCCTGCGGACTTTTGCGCCACCAACATAATGTTGTTGCCGGACTCCATTGCCAGCTCAAGGGCTTTGATCGAGCGAGGCCGGCCAACAAAAAGCGGAATCACCATGTGAGGGAACACCACTACATCGCGCAAGGGAAGCAGCGGCAGCTCAATAGGTTCCGTAGAAAGAATCTGGCTCGCAGACATAGTCATTTCCTATAAATGTCCTTAGACGCAAAAGGGAAGCCTGGGCTTCCCTTTCACGGTTTAACCTGTTGTAGCTCAGATTGTGGCGAATTTTGATATTTCAAGTAGGCCGAACGAACATTAGAACAGAACTTTACAGAGTTAAAGAGAGACAAGCCCTTATGCCTGGTAGTCTTCATAGGTCCACTCCTTTCTCTTTACCTTCGCCTGTCGCCCTGTCCCGCCTGCGCCTGTCCGACCAAAGCCAGACAGTGCACAAACGAGGAGATATCTCTAAGCTACTGCGTTTTTCAAGGGCGACTCAGTGTCACTGGCTTCACTATCGGACAAAGGACGACCCAAAATCAATTCGGGTTTACTCTTTCCGACAATGGCGTCCTCGGTCAGCACCACTTTGCTGACGTCTTTACGCGAAGGCAGTTCGTACATGGTGTCCAGCAGCGCTTGCTCGACAATACTGCGCAGGCCGCGAGCGCCGGTACGACGCTTGATGGCGCGCTGGGCTACCGCACGCAGGGCTTCGGGCTGAACTTCCAGCTCTACGCCTTCCATGCTCAGCAGCTTCTGGAACTGCTTGACCAAGGCATTGCGCGGCTCGGTCAAAATGCGGATCAGTGCGTCTTCGTGCAGCTCTTCCAGAGTGGCAACCACAGGCAAACGACCTACCAGCTCGGGGATCAGGCCGAACTTGATCAGATCCTCGGGCTCGGCCTCAGAGAACAGTTCGCCTACACCACGCTCGGACTTGGCTTTCACCGAGGCAGAAAAACCGATACCGGATTTTTCTGTACGGTCACGAATCACCTTTTCCAGGCCATCAAAGGCACCACCGACGATGAACAGAATGCTGGTGGTATCAACCTGCACAAAGTCCTGGTTGGGGTGCTTGCGGCCACCTTGTGGGGGCACCGAAGCGACTGTGCCTTCGATCAGCTTGAGCAATGCCTGTTGCACGCCCTCGCCCGACACGTCGCGGGTGATCGAAGGGTTATCCGACTTGCGGGAAATCTTGTCAATTTCGTCGATGTAGATAATGGCGCGCTGCGCTTTTTCCACATCGTAATCGCAGTTTTGCAGCAGTTTTTGAACGATGTTCTCGACGTCCTCACCCACGTAACCGGCTTCGGTCAGCGTGGTGGCGTCAGCCATCACAAAAGGCACATCCAGCATGCGGGCCAGTGTTTGGGCCAGCAGCGTTTTGCCCGAACCCGTAGGGCCGATCAGCAAGATATTACTTTTGGACAGTTCTACATCGTCACGGCCTGGCTTGCCATTACGAATTCGCTTGTAGTGGTTGTACACCGCTACGGCCAAGGTGCGCTTGGGCATTTCCTGGCCAATAACATACCCATCCAGAAACTCTTTGATTTCCTGGGGGGTGGGCAATTCCTTACGTTCACCATCAGGAGTGGCGCCCGCAGCTTCGTCACGAATGATATCGGTACACAGATCAATACATTCGTCGCAGATGAACACGGACGAAGGTCCAGCGATCAGTTTCTTGACCTCATGCTGGCTTTTATTGCAAAACGAGCAATGCAGAACTTTCTCGTCGGCCGATTTCTTTTCGGACATAAATTTAAATTTCACTTCAGGATGGTAAAAGGACGGGAACAAGTCCCGCCCCCGAACAGCCATAGTACTGCGTCAGATCGATCCCCGTGGGGACAGATGATTACTCGTCACGAGTGTTCATCACCTTGTCGATCAGGCCGTAGGCCACAGCGTCTTCAGCTGCCATGAAGTTGTCACGCTCGGTATCCAGCTCGATACGCTCGACAGGCTGACCGCAGTTTTCGGCCAGGATCTTGTTCAAGCGTTCACGCAGGCTCAGGATTTCCTTGGCCTGAATCTGGATATCGGAAGCCTGGCCTCGCGCACCGCCCGAAGGCTGATGAATCATGATGCGCGAGTTAGGCAAGGCAAGACGCTTGCCCTTGACGCCCGAAGACAGCAAGAAAGCGCCCATGCTGGCAGCCATGCCGGTACACAATGTCGAGACTTCCGGCTTGACGAACTGCATCGTGTCGTAGATGGCCAGGCCTGCATAGACCGAACCACCGGGCGAGTTGATGTAGAGCGAAATATCCTTTTCAGGATTTTCCGACTCCAGAAACAGCAGCTGGGCCACAATCAGGTTGGCCGAGTTGTCGTGAACCGGGCCCACCAGAAAGATGATGCGCTCGCGCAGCAGGCGGGAGTAGATGTCGTAAGACCGCTCTCCACGACCGGACTGCTCGATCACGATAGGCACGTAGCCCAAACCCGTAGGGGCAACGGATTGCCCCCCATGCATTGAGGCGTAGAAGTCGACAAAGGTTGACGACATTAGTTGGTTCCCATGATTTGGTCGAACGCCACCTCCTCGTCGGACACCTTGGCCTGGGACAGTACGTGCTCGACGACGTTATCTTCGAGTACCACTGCCTCAATCTCGGCGCGACGCTGGCGATCGGACAAGTAGTAGGCCACCACTTGGGCGGGCTGTTCGTAGTTCTGGGCAAATTCTTCGATGCGGGCACGAACCTGTTCGGGCTTGGCTTGCAGTTCAGCAGCCTTGACCAGTTCGGAGACCAGCAGACCCAGACGCACGCGGCGAGTGGATTCTTCCTTGAAGGCCTCGGCAGGGATAGGCATCTTGTCTGCGTCAGGCACGCCGCGCTCTTTCAGTTCGGCGCGAGCCGAAGCGATGCGACCTTCCACGTCGTTGTCCACCAGAGCGTTAGGCACGTCAAATTCGCTGGCAGACAGCAAGGCGTCCATCACAGCGGATTTGTTACGGGCGTGCACACGAGCCTTGATTTCGCGTTCGATGTTGGCACGAATGTCGGCCAGCAAAGCGTCCACATCACCTTCAGCCTGACCCAGGGACTTGGCAAACTCAGCATCCAGCTCGGGCAGAACAGGCTGGGCCACGTCTGTCACGGTGATCTTGAATTCGGCAGTTTTGCCAGCCACTTCCTTGCCGGTGTAGTCGGCAGGGAATTCCAGAGGGAAGGTTTTGGTTTCGCCTGCTTTCATGCCGGCAACGGCAGTCTCGAACTCGGGCAGCATGCGGCCACGACCTTGCAGGTACTGGAAACCTTCAGCGCTACCGCCTTCAAAGGCGACGCCGTCAATGGTGCCCACAAAGTCCAGAGTGATGCGGTCATCTTCCTGAGCTTGGCGATCAGCGCTGGATTCGTAGTTGGCGCGTTGCTTGCGCAGCACGTCTACGGTGCGCTGGATGTCTTCGTCGGTCACAGGCGTGTTGGCACGCTTGATTTCCAGTTTGGACAGATCAGGCAGAGCCACTTCTGGATAAACTTCGAAAGTTGCGGTAAAGGCCATGGTGCCTTCAGCAGGCTCGCCTTCTTTGGCTTCCAGATTAGGAGTGCCGGCTACGCGCAATTTGGAGTCCTGGATCACTTTGTCCAGGGCTTTGCCGATTTCTTCGTTGATGGCGTCGTAACGGATACCAGGGCCGTGGCTGCGCTCGACAACGGACAAAGGCGCTTTACCGGGACGGAAGCCCTGTACCTTGGCCGTACGAGCCACACGCTTGAGCTGGGCCTGGACTTGTTTTTCTACGTCGGCCACCGAAACGACCACATCGACTCGGCGCTCCAAGCCGGACAGAATTTCAACCTCGGGCTGCATTGAAGACCTATATTAAATTGAGTAATTGATAAGAGTAATCCGGCATTTTACCGGAAACTGGCACGGTAAATCCAAACAAACGTATTTTGAATCATAATTTCCTGTCAAGACAATACAGCCGTGCCGGACTATGATCCCTTACTTTACCTTCCCTACGCAAGACTGATATGCACATGAACACCCCTTTAGGCGGCATCCGGGTCCTGGAACTGGGCCAATTGATTGCCGGCCCCTTTGCCGCCAAGATCCTGGGCGAATTTGGCGCGGACGTCATCAAGATCGAATCCCCCAAAGGCGGTGACCCCTTGCGTAAATGGCGTTTGCTGCATGACGGTAACTCGGTCTGGTGGGAGGTGCAATCCCGTAACAAGAAGTCTCTGGCCCTGGACCTGCGACAGGCGGAGTGTCAGGACGTGGTGCGCACACTGGTAAAAGAATGTGACATTCTGATCGAGAACTTTCGCCCCGGCGCCCTGGAAGAATGGGGGCTAGGCTGGGAAGACCTGAAAGCCATCAACCCCGGTCTGATCATGTTGCGTGTATCGGGCTACGGCCAGACCGGCCCTTACAAGGACAAGCCCGGTTTCGGCGTGATTGGCGAGGCCATGGGCGGCTTACGCCACCTTAGCGGTGAGGCCGGACGGCCACCGGTACGGGTTGGCGTGTCCATTGGAGACTCTCTGGCAGCCTTGCATGGTGTCATCGGCATCATGATGGCCCTGCGCCAGCGTGAACAGAACAAGGGCGAAGGTCAATATATTGACGTGGCCCTGTATGAATCCGTGTTCAACATGATGGAAAGTCTGCTGCCCGAATACTCCGCCTTCGGCGCCATTCGGGAGCCTGCCGGCAGCAGCCTGCCCGGCATTACGCCCAGCAATGCCTACGTCTGCAAGGATGGCAAGTACGCCTTGATCGCCGGCAATGGCGACAGCATTTTCAAGCGCTTGATGAACGCCATTGGGCGCGCTGATATGGCTGACAATCCCGACTACGCGCACAATGATGGCCGTGCCCGAAATGCAGGCGTGATCGATGCCGCCATTGGCCACTGGGCCAGCGCTCTGGAACTGGACAAGGTACTGGAAATTCTGGACCAGGCTGGCGTTCCCGCAGGGCGGGTTTATGACATTGCCGATATCGCGGCGGATCCCCACTATCAGGCCCGTGACATGCTGCTGGACAGCAGTCTTCCAGACGGCACACCGCTTAAAGTACCCGGCATCGTTCCCAAGCTGAGCCACACCCCTGGCGCCATCTACCGCCCTGCTCCGCACCTGGGCCAGGACACCCAGGAAATCCTGGATAACCTGGGGATCAGCGCCGAACAACAAGCCGACTGGCAAGCACGCGGCCTGATCGCCAAGAACCCAAAACGCAAGTAAAACAAAGCAGTACAAAAGCACCTGGGGGCCAGTACAAGATGGCCCCTAATCTATTTGTTTTTCATACGGAGCAAGCACTTGCCGAGGATGAAAATCCAAGCTAGAATCTACTTCTTTCGTGCTGCGAACGTGGCGGAATTGGTAGACGCACCAGATTTAGGTTCTGGCGCCGAGAGGTGTGAGAGTTCGAGTCTCTCCGTTCGCACCAGAGCATGAAAACCGTTGATTCAGAAAAATCAATTTTAAGCAAAATCAACGGCTTAACTTTCATACCCTAACAGCTTTTAATAGCCTGTTTTCAAGTATTCAACATCGTAGGCCCCATAAAGGCCCCACGAATTCCTCAAAAAAACAAAAATAGCCACATCGCCTAGGTATTGAGTCCAGTTCAATGCTGTGAGCGATGCACATGACTGCGAGTGCGTCTATTGATTTGGTTCCCTTGTAATTGTTTGGCCGCTAATAATTGCCACTCAATCAACTCGCTGCACGTCTTGTATTGTTGCGTACGAAAGCTAGCCCATTCTCACAATCATTAGTTAAAGCTTGTCCGCGCTAACAAAGTTATTTTCAGGTAACAGCCCACCAAAGCTGCGCTATATAGATCTGATAAATCCAACGGTATTTACTGAAATCGACCTCGAGACAGCTGAGAAAAAGCACGTGCCGGGGGGGGGGCAGAATCGCAAGACCCCCGCTGGGCACTGTGCTTTTCTCCTGAACACCTCTACTTAAACATCAGTTGTAGCGATCGTGCTTTCCAGGAAAGTCACTGGGCCAGCGCATGGGTTGCGGCTCGGGCTTGGGAGCCGGATCAGGACTTGGGCTGGGAGCCGGATTTGGGCTTGGCTTTGGAGTGCGATTCATCCCCATCTTTCCTTTATAAAAAATCAATAATGACAATCATTCGCAAGTAATCATATTACCTAGTCACATTTGACAATAAATAACATTTATTCCTGTTTTTTACTCGATAACTACATTTTTCATGCATAAAGAGGTCATAAATTTGCCTGAAAGACCAATAAACCGAAGAATATTTGTTACTTTATACTACATTGATGAGCTGAAAGGGAGTATGGACATCGTTCTATAGACGTAGGTCAAAGCCGGTTTGAAACCGGCCCAAGAGGAAGGGATTTTGTCGTCAGGGAGTCTCAGGGGAGGACTTCAACACGGCCAGACAGTCAAGACGAAAACCATGCCCCGCATAAAGAGAAAGTCGGCACAGAGATGGCTGGGCCACAACAAACAGCTTAGTGAAGCAGCAAGAGCAACGGGCACGTCACCTGATATCCCTACTATCAAGCCCGAAAGATTCCCCCCACCCCCCTCATTTCCGAGCCCCACAAAAGAAAGCCTTGAAGCGCAGACACAAAAAAGCCGCCCTTGAAGGCGGCTTCCCGATTAAATCCGGAGCTTATTCCTGCCGATCGTGTTTACCCGGAAAATCGCTAGGCCAGCGCATGGGCTTAGGCTGCGGATCGGGTTTGGATACCTGATTAGTAAAGGGGGCACTATTCACAAGGCAACCTCCTTCATGAAAATTAAAAATATAGAACCAGGCTTCAATTGCACTAAATCTTATATCAATAAGAGCTAATTAATGGACGCTCTAGTATTAACCCTAGCAGAATGCTGAACAAATTAGCTGGCTCATAATTAATCAGACAGCATTCACGCCCGACAGTTCCTTGCCACTCCTATCCCTAACAGCGGTGCCACAGCAAAAATTCCAAATAAATAATAAGCCGCTTGACGCGTTCCCTCCACGCCACCGGGATCAATGAGTCCACCCGCATTGGCAATCATTCCAGCCAAGGCTGCTCCGCTTGCCGTTGCAAAGAGCTGAATGGTTGTAATCGATGCCCCCGCCAGTTCCTGCTCTTGGGCTGGCACTGCCTTGAAAACCCGCACCAGCAAATGGGGCCAAGCTACCCCTACTCCCACGCCTATCAAGGCCAGAGCCAGACAAATCGGTGCCAGAGCCAGGACGGAACCCGTACTGGTATCTGGCAGTAAAACAACAAGCCCCACCATACCCAGCAGTCCCAGGATAGGCCCAGCCATGATCGCCCGCGCAATGGCTTTTTCCCCCAGGCCCGAGCTGATAATTGCCCCTACCGTCCAGCCCGCCCCCATCAGCGCCGTCAAGTACCCCGCTACTAACGGGGACTGTTGATGCAAGACTTGCAGAAAAAGCGGTGCAAAAACTTCACCACTGGTCACCGTCAGCACTAACAAGGACATCAAGGCATAGAGTTTGGCAATAGCAGATCTGAACTGAAACGCCCCCGATGGCAGCAACTTGGTAGACGAACGTTTTTCCACTACCAGCAAAGCGACAGCCAACACCCCCGCCAAGCCCAGGCCAAGCGCATTTTGCAGTACATCTGCCGAGGTACTACCGGCAGAGATCGCCAACACCGCCAGCGTCAACAACAGCAGTTGAACCACAGGAATAGCCACCTTGCTCACCGCCGCGGCATGTTGCTCGCGTTTGGGGAGGACTACTAATGCCAAAGCGGCAAAAAGCACGGCAATCAAGGCGACCGATCCAAAAGCCGCACGCCACATTCCCCACTGCGCAAACACGCCACCGACTGCCGGCCCAGCCAACGTTGCCACGCCCCACATGGCTGATACCAACGCCATGGCTCGAGGCCACAAGGGCTCTGCAAAAACCAGACGAATCATGGCATACGCCAGAGCAAAGAGAAAACCACCGCCAATCCCCTGGACGAAGCGCCCGAACAGCAAAAGGGACATATTCGGCGCCAGCGCGCAAACAAGCGCCCCCACAGCAAAGATCAAGGCCGCGACGGCATAGCTGCTTTTAGGGCCCGTCAAGGCCAGCAACTTGGGTGACAGAGCCGAACCCAGAATAGACGCCACGACAAACAGGGTCGTATTCCAGGCATATAAATCCAGCCCACCAATATCCTGCACAACCGTGGGCAAAATGGTGGTCACAATGTAGACATTGACGGCATGCAATACCACTCCACCGGCCAGGACGAGGGCACGCATAGCATTGGCCCCCGACAACAAAGCGCCCCACCCGGTCTGTACCCCTTGCCCGCTACTCGCGCAAGCTTGCTGATTCTTCATAAGATCTCGACTCATTCTTTTAAAAGTAGCCCTGCCGCTTGAAAAGCTTGCATAGGCAAGAGTGGTCTTTTATAAAACCTCATGTATAGATGAGGTCAAGAGAT
Source organism: Alcaligenes sp. 13f (assembly GCF_020496585.1). Lineage (NCBI taxonomy): Bacteria > Pseudomonadati > Pseudomonadota > Betaproteobacteria > Burkholderiales > Alcaligenaceae > Alcaligenes > Alcaligenes sp. 13f. The sequence continues at coordinate 109,195 of NZ_JAHKKC010000013.1, read as the reverse complement.
CCAAACACCATGAGAATCGATACCAGCATCCCTCTGTCCGTGGGTGAAGTCGCCCGCCGCAGCGGGGTCACCATTGCAACCGTGCATCACTATGAAACCAAAGGTCTCATTCATGGCTGGCGTAGCGATGGTAACCAGCGCCGCTATCACCGGGATGTTCTACGGAAAATTGCGGTCATCAAAATTGCGCAGCGCGCCGGCATTCCACTGGCTACCATCAAAACAGCCTTGGATGAATTACCTACTGGCCGGCCACTGAACGCCAAGGACTGGGCGACCTTGTCCACGAGCTGGCGGGATATGTTGAATGAGCGGATTCTCAGCCTGACACAGCTACGCGATGAGCTGGATGGCTGTATAGGCTGTGGGTGTTTGTCCATGACGGACTGCCCACTTAGAAACCCGGGGGATCAGTTATCCCTGTCAGGCGCGGGTGCTGTGCTGCTTGATGCCGGACGACACAATCAGAAGCGGAAGAAAAGAGCGGGGGAAATCTGATCGCGCGGCTTGTGTGAAATCCAGGCTGAACACGCAGCGCATCAGGGTTGGAAATCAGCGAAAACCGACTCTTACTTCACTATGCCAGAAGGCATCAGGCAGCAAAAAGGCCCGGTTTTCACACCAGGCCTTTTTTACTCCCTGCTCTCTTAGATCACGCCCCAGAAATACAGCAGCGCGGGGAGCAAGGCTGTCAGCACCCCTTGCACGGCAGACACCAGCCCAGTCAGGCGGGCAATGGGTTTATTCAGCACCAGCAGCAAGAAGAACATGAACCAGAGCACTGCCCAGGACAACCAGCTCAGGACTTGCCAGTAGTCAAAAATCCGCTCGGCTACGCTCAAATTTGTAAGGGCGGCGGGAATAGCGATGCAGGCGACCACCAAGGAATACCAGCCCAAGGCACGCCCATCACTTCCTGTAAACGCGTTCACCCCTACCCAAAAATAGGTCAAGGCAAACAGGCCCAGATAAATGGCCGACAAGGGAGAGTACACGGTGCTATTGGCGGGGTTCAAGATATGGGACATGCAGATGAATCCCAGTACGGCCGTGAACAAGTTGACGATAGCAGCATCTTTGGCATCCACCAGCCTGCCAGCATGATGACCTTCAGAGTAAAAGAGACGAACACCATTAACGAACAGGCACAGGCCTGCAAACGCCAGAAAAGCGGCAACTAGCATTTTGAAGATATCCTAAGTAATAGAAGGCGGACACAGAACATGCCCGCAACATGATGTTGCACTCAAGGCTGAGGCGGAGCAGATCATAGAGCTTGGCTACACAATTGCCATGTGATTTTTTTTATAAGCTCTATAAGAAAAAACCGCGCAATTTTGCGGCGGTTTTCCAGTGAAAATTCTTGCTGAAAAGCGAGCGGTTTGCACAGGCATTAGCAGACAAACGCCCCCTTCTCCATTTTGGAAGCAGACTCAGCCCAGGACCAAACAAAGTCCCTTTTAATCAATGAGTTAAAAAATTATCGAAGCCTGGGCAAGGCCGCTACAAATGAGGTCTGGCAACTGACCAAACCATAAACAGCGTGCCTGCTCAAGAACTCGCTCAAGCCTGTTCGTTTTGGCCCCAGCGAGCCAGCACACGCACATAGGCCAACTGTGCCAGTAGTTCCACCAAAGTCTGCGTCAAAATGATGGCTGGCAACAACGGCAAAGCCCCCGGAATCGCCAAAGCCAGAGGCAGCACCACCAAAGAATTGCGAGTTGCACTGCTGAAAGCCACCGCACGTCGCAACGGGACGGCCAGCCGCGCTTGCCGTGCCAGCGCCCAGCTGATGACAGGAGCCAGAATGGCAAACAGCGCATACACCGGCAATACTCGCCACAAGACATCCAGTGCAGGCTCCAGTTGTCGCAGAACAGCCGCCACGACGATGAACAAGACCAAAGCAGTAGCTGGAACGGGGGCCAAGCCCAAACCCGTTTTTATCTGCGCCCAGCTATGACTTTTACCCGCGAGATACTGGGTGGCCCCCGCCAGCAGCAGCGGAATCAGAATCAGGTAAAAGAAAGCATTCAGAAACGGCCCGGCTTTGATGTACAAACCGAACTGTTCCCCCAAGGCCAATTTCAAAAACAAGGGCAGGAGCAGCATTTGCACAAGCAGCAGTACCGGCGTAGCGGCTAGAAGTGCGCGGGCGTCGGCACGACCTAATTGAGCAAAGGTCACGACGTAATCAATGCAAGGAGCCAGCAAGACCAACAGCACGCCCAGGCGCAACATGGTGTGGTCTGGCAGCAAGGGCACCAGCGCAAAGACCAATAGAGGTATCAGGAGAAAATTGGCCAGAAGCAAAACGGCCAGAAAGCGCAGCTGGGTCAGCGCTTTGCCTAACTGGGCAATAGGCACCTGCACAAAGGTGACATACAACATGAAAGCCAGCGCTGGATTGATCCAGTCGACCAGACTAGCTGGCATCACCCAGACACTGGCCATCCAGGCGGCCAGCAACATCGCCACACAATAAATAGCGGTTTGCCGGCGCTCTAACACATCACGAATCACGGCCAGCACCTCGTTTGGCTGAACAACTCCGGCACTGCCGTGAGAACTCCCTTTTACAGACCGCTACGGCGCAAACGTGCGGCGGACTGACGGTTCAAATCTCGAGCCTCACGCTCGGCATACTCGCTTTCTCCGGCTTCGTAACGGCCCTCGTGCATGCAGGACTCACGGTCCCAGGTGCATTCATTAAAGAGTTTTGACACGGGGCCACCACCGGGCTTCGCGGAGGAACAAGCTGCCATCAAAGCGGCCAGACCGAGCACCGCGCAACTTTGAATCAGACGTCGAACCATCATTGTGTTTTCCCTACAAAAAATCTTTATTGCAATTACCGCGAATCGAAATCAGAACCGATCGCGGACAATAGGAACACTGTACCCTGAGCCTCCAAAGCCCGTCGATTCCCTTTCCTGATAATTTGCAATTTATGACTCACGAACAATTTTTGCTATTGGTCCAAATCTTGAATCTGACGCCCAATCCCGAACTGGAGCAGGAAGTCCGACATCCGGGCGCGCAAATCAGCACACAAGCACAACAGATCCTGACTCTACATCTCCGGCTGAAGGAAGCCTATGTCATTCACAGGCCCACTGCATTTCGAGTTGTAGTCAGCCATGACGATCTGGACCGTTTCCCAGGCGCCCTGGATTTGAAGCAAGGTATGCATGTACAGCTGGTTTCTTACACCAGCGAGCGCTACATCAGTGTTCGTATCACCCAACTGCCAGCCACCCCCAAGGCGTATTTCAGGGGCGTCGTCAGCGAGCAGAACATCAGTTACCACGTTTTCGAGGTAGGGGACAGCGTGTATTTTTCTGAAGATCAAGTCCACGCCATACTCAATAAATAAAATGGGCTAGTGCCCACACGCCAAGGTGCCTGCTTCAACCCGATCTTTTCAGACTGGTGTCAGGCAGCAAGTGCAAGCCTGTCCGTCTTACAAACTCCTCGTAGCTGATGGGTGGTCCAACACGAGTGGAAGCCTGGTTAGCCTGCCAATGTACCCAGGATCGCCCTGTTGTTGCGTCATACACCAGCTTGAACAAATGACTGGGAACGGCAACCTGGCTGGAACCTATCGTCGCGGCATTGCGCTCGTACACAGGTCCGGTGAACACATACACATTGCCTGCGGCACGCGCCACATATTTACGGGTATCGGCTTCGATCTTGTTCCAGGGGCCGGCGTTGTGGACCTGATTTTGCGGCACCATATTAGCCAGAGAAAAGCTCTGGGCCATGCTCTGCTCCGACGCCATATCCCCTGCCGGAGCCATATGTCCGCGCGAAAAGCCCGAGCCTCGATAGTCATTCAGCTCGGCTCGCTCTGCCTGCGGCAAACGGCCTTCAGCATAAAAACGATCCGTGCGCTTCAAGCCTTTGGCGGACTGAATCTGCTGACGATTCAGACGCTGGACGACAAACACCGGCGTCTTGGTTTGGCCGCTATGCAAAATCGCAAAAGAGCTGAAGCACAACTCTCTTTGCGTGTAAGCCATGGGCACGACAGGTCGCGAGCCGGGAAAGAACTGGGGGCAATGTGCAAAAGAGGTTTGAACATACCCCTCGACCGAGGCCGGGACAGGCACACTATCCTGCTGCGTCGCGCCTGGCCAACCCAAAGACACCAGAAACGGTTCAAGACTTTGCCAGTTCAGCCCTTGGGGATGAAGCCAGGCCGTTGCAATCCCGAAACTGGTCAGGGCCGCGGCAAGGACGGACTTCAGAAATCGGGACGGGTTTGCCTGCCCTGTCTTTTTTCTACTACTGGTTTTTTTAACGCTACGACCTGTACTTTTTCTGCTCATACCACTCTTGTTTTATGCTTGGTCGGCTTACATCATTGCGCCGACTGCACCTGTGATTATAAGCAGTCCTTTCAGATTCAAAAGAACGTGCCCCCAGTGGGAGCACGTATTTATTTCTGACTCCGGCTTTTTTTAACGCGATCAATCGCCAGAACAGGAGAAGACTCAGGACTTGCGGTGACGCTTTTTACTGAGCACCCAGAGCCTGCAATTCTTTCAATTCATCTTGCAGTTGTGCCAATTTGGCACGATCACGTTCCAGTTTTTTCTCCAGCTTTTCCACCTTGTCTTGTCGCCCTTCAGCCCGTTTCTCGGCGATTTCATCCAGGCGTTCCTGGATGTCCTCTTCCTGCTCGCGGATATCTTCCTGTACATCACGCAGCAAATCCGCGTCCCGGCAATGCATCTGCACATTGGCCAAGGCGCGCTCCAGGCCACGCTCTCGATGAACATTGCCATGCTGGCGAGCATAGTTGATCTGGTTCTGAATTTCGGCAGCCCGATACTGGCAAGCCGGGTTATCAGCCCAGGCGGGCAAGGCCATCACACTTAATACAGCACTCAAACACCATACGGAACGTTTCATCCTTGTTACTCCTGCAGTGTTCATCCAGATAGCCATCATACAATCCAGACTCCAATTTACCTCAGGTGGACGATTGGAATAGACTTCGTCAATTTGTCACGAAAACGTGATTAAATTCGAAAATTCTTCTGTTTATGTCATATTCAAGTAACAAAATTGTCGCAAATTGTGCCGAGAAATTTACACAACTTGTCTTTAAGCATAAAACAGTTCAGTTACACTCGAAATCCTCATAAAGCAAACTTTTACTTTTAATCGTGTTCAACATCACCACCAGGAAACTGATTTTTTTCCTGTGCGCTGCTTTGATTGTGTTGTGGCTCTTTCCCTTTGCGCACGTCAACGAAAGTTTGCTCAACTCCTCCCAGGCGTATTCAGCCTGGCATACCAGTGTGCTCAACTCCTTGATGCCCTTGTCCATTCTGGCCGTTGCCAGTCTGATCTGGGCAGAACGGGCGGTGTCCGCTTGTCTGGCCATGGCCGTCAACACCGTCTTGTTTGTACTGGCGATCAAGAATATCTGCGATACCGCGGACCGCTTCTCGCGGGTCTGCGGTATTGATATTTCTGTTTCCTATGGAGCCATGTTGTACGGACTGGGCATGGCCACCCTGTGGGTGCTGCTGCTGAGCTATCGCTGGAAAGGTCCCAAGGAACAATCCGGCCCCTCGGGTGACGCAAGCCTGTAATCAGGTTCCTCTCGTCCCTGCATCATCCGGATGGTCTGCGGGGCCAGTGAGGCCATGAGCAGGGTCTCCTTTATTCTTGCCGTATAAATAGCGGCTTCAAGCCGGATTGAAGGGCCAGAAAACGGGGATCAACAACACGCCCAACACCCAGAAAATCAGATTCAAGGGCAAACCCACTTTCAGGAAATCCACAAAACGATAGCCGCCTGCGCCATAAACCATGGTGTTGGTCTGATAACCCACAGGCGTGGCAAAACTGGTGGAAGCCGCGAAGGTAACGGCAATCAGAAAGGGAGTGGGATCGACGCCCATCATTTTCGCCGTGGACATTCCTATCGGTGTCAGCAAGACAGCAGCGGCGGCATTGCTCATGAACTCCGTCAGCATCAGGGCCATCAGGTAGACCACGGCCAACACGGTCAAAGGTCCAAAGGACTTCACCAGACCAACGGTATTTTCGACCAGAAACTGGGCCGCGCCGGTCTCGCTCATGGCCATACCCAAAGGCAGCAAGCCCGCCATCAAGATGATGATGCGCCAGTCTATGGCGTCGTACACATCATCTGCTTTCAGACAACCGGCCAGTGTCATGGCCACAGCACCGAACAAGGAGGTGATGCTGATAGGCACCCAGCCCAAGGCAGGCAACAAAATCACCAGGGCCATGGTGACCAGTGCAAACGGCGCACGCCAGCCCATTTCCTTTTCGGCCTCGCGCTCGGACAACACGATGATATTGCTGTCAGCCCGCAAATCGGCCGCCTCTGCGGCCGGAGTCAACATCAACAAGATATCGCCCACCTGCAAACGCACAGCACGCAATTGCTCACGCAAGACCTGACCACGGCGATGAATGCCCAGCACGGTGGCGTTCTTGTGCCAGCCTGCTCCCAAACTGCCCAAAGTACGACCACTGATACGCGAACGCGGCGCAATCATGACCTCGGTCAAAACCTGATCAACCTGCTCGAAAGACTGTTGTTCCAGCTTGAACTGGGGGTCTACCTCCAGACCCGCTTCTTTGCGTAGCTCGTCCAGCTTGGTCCAGTCTCCGCGCGCCAACAGCACATCGTCCTGCTCGATCTTCTGCTCTCGCGGGCCCCACACTTTGGTATCGCCGCGCAACAGCTCCAGCACAAACACCCCGTATTGCTCGCCCAGCTTGGCATCGCCCACCGATTGGCCAATCAGGGAAGAATCGGGCATCACCCGCAGCTCGGTAATGTATTTTCCCAGCTCATATTGCTCGACCAACTCGCCGCCACGGGCATCGGGCAGTAACCAGCGCCCTATCGTCAGCAAATAAAGACACCCCACAGCCATACAGATCACCCCCAAGGCGGTGAACTCGAACATGGTGAAACCGGGATGGCCCAGATCGCGGGCAATGGCATTGACCAGCAGGTTGGTAGAGGTCCCGACCAAGGTACAGACCCCGGCCATTTGCGAGACATAGGACAAGGGGATAAGCGCTTTGGAGGCCGACATGCCTATCCGTGCGCAGGCGGCCATGACGATGGGAATGAATACCGCTACCACCGCCGTGTTGTTGACGAAAGGAGCAATCACCGCCAGAACCAGAAACAACAGCAGCAGAAACTGCACAGGGGAGCGTGCCTTGCTCAGCAAATCCCCAATCCCGGACAGCGCCCCGCTATTTTGCAGCCCGGCAGCCAGCACAAACATGGCCGCGACGGTAACCGTGGCCGGATTGCTGAAACCACCCACGGCCTGCTCGGGAGTCACCAAACCCAGAACCGCCAAGGTGCTGAGCACCAGCAAGGCGATAGCATCTATTCGGAGTTTTTCTGTTGCAAACAAGACAATCGCGATTAAAGCCAGACCCAAGACCACTGCAATCTCTGTTGTCATGTTGCCCCACTCCTGTTTGTGCTGTGCTGCTCAGTATAGGGAAAAATGCAGCACACCAAGCACTGCATTTCGCCGTACTCAACAAAAAAACACACGTTTTCAAAACAGGAAAAGTGAAGCCTTCAAGCTTGGAGAGATCGGTGGCGCAAGGCCACCCCTGCAACGCTTAAACCAGCAGCATCACCAAAAACACCAGCCCCAACAAGGCGATATAGGCTTTGGCATGAATGCTGTCCGGGATCTTGCCGATCCAGCGCGAGGTGAAGCGAATTCCCAGCCAGGAGCCAATCACCAGCACCAGGCATGCGCGCAAGTCGATATAACCTGCATGCCAGGCCCCCAAGGAATCGGCATTCCAGGCCAGCATGGCGTAAGTCAGGCTCCCCACCACCGCCATCGGCAAGGACAAGGGATTGGCTGCGGCCGTGGCAGCGGTCATGCTGGCACCGCGTCGACGCATCAGGGGGACGGTGATCACGCTACCACCGACACCCAAAAAGGCGGCAATCGCACCAATAATTACCCCGGCCCCAGCACTACTGGCCTTGCTTAAAGGGCGCATGGTATTGCTGGACTCTTGGGTGAAGCCGGAACGAAACAGGCTATCCAGAATCGTCAGGCCCAGATACACCACAAAAACCCAACGTACCCAGGACCCGCTCAAGGCCATGGCTGCTGCCGCACCGGGAATCGCCCCCAAGGCGATGAACAGGAGCAAAGGACGCACTTCCCCCCAAGGCACAGTGCCCGCCTTGTGGTGACGCCAGGTAGACAGGCCAGCACCAAAAATCATGACGCAGGTGGAAGTGGCCACCGCAATATGCATGGCCGCCTGCCCCATCTGACTGTCCACGCCATACATGCCAATCAGCACCGAATACAGCACGGGAACCACCACAAAACCGCCACCGAAGCCAAACAGCACGGTGGTCACGCCAGCCAGCAAACCAAAAAACAGCAATAGAAAATACATAGCCGCCCATCAACACAGATGACAAAACCCAAGAATAGGTCGCCCTGCTTTGGCTGGCATGCTAAAACCGGTCAACAATACTTTCGTTTCGGCCAGAGGCTTGCTTATGCACAATGTACGACTGGATAGCGTAGATGCCACCCCTCGCCCCTTGCTGGCGATTGGCACGGACTACGCGCCGGGCACGCTGCTGGACTTTCATGTGCACCGACGGGCGCAAATGCTCTATGCCATGACCGGGCTGATGGAAGTCGAAACCGACGATGGCGCCTGGGTAATTCCACCTTATAGCGGCGTGTGGATTCCAGCTGGCAAACGCCATCGCGTTCGCATGCAAAGCGCCAGCACCCGAAGCTTATATATAGAGCCGGAAGCAGCACCTCGCAGCAGCACACACTGCGAAGTGCTGGTCATTACGCCCTTGCTGCATCACTTGTTGCTGGCCTCCCTGGCCTTGCCCGCTCTGTACGAGGAAGATGGCCGCGACGGCGCCTTGGCTCAACTGCTTCTGCATGAAGTCGGTTTGGCGCAAACCATGCCGCTCTTTGCCCCCATCCCTCAAGACCCATCCCTGGCCAAGCTCTGCAAAGACTTTTTAAGTCAGCCCAATATTCAAAGCACGCCAGAACAGTGGGCCGGGCAAATCAATAAAAGCCTGCGCAGTTTTACGCGCCTGTTCCGGCAACAAACTGGCATGAGTTTTAGTGAATGGCGTCAACAAGCCTGTCTGCTGGCGGCTCTGGCCAAGCTGTCTGCAGGCCAATCCGTCACACAGATTGCACTGGATCTGGGTTACGACAGCTCCAGTGCCTTTTCCACCATGTTTCGGCGCCGCTTGGGGCAAGCACCCAGCAACTTTATTCGTGTTCCTTGAAGGAACTGACAAGACAGCAACTTGATGGAAGCAGAAACAAAAAGGCCCCCGGAGCTCTGACATCCGGGGGCCTGCACTGCCCGCCTCAACTTATAAGCGGCCTGGCATCATGACTGGGGCTTAACGCGTGATACGCGCCCGTCCACCAATCGTTGCAGCCAGACTGGCCACGAAGGCACCTACCAGCAAGGACGCAAATGCCCACAGCGCGAAAGCAGCGGCAGCCTTGCGAGCGGTGTCAGCCGCTTCACGAGCTTGCTGCTCCAGCTTGTCGGCTGTTTCCTTGACTTGCTTTTGCACGGAGTCCAGGCGCTCCTTGGCTTGCTCGGGCGTCAAGCCGGTACGGTTGGCCACCAAACGCAGCAAGTAATCCTGATCCTGCTGGGACACCTCCCCTTCTTTGAGGCTGCGAGCCAGAATCCGGCTAACCTCACGTTCTGGGTTGCCAGTCTGAGCAGGTGCATTGGCAGGATCTGCCGGACGTAACAAGGTGTCGGTGAAATAGCCCAAACCAGGGCCTTGCGCCTGATCCTTGCCTGCCTGGCCTACGATGGCCGATGCCGCTCCCACTCCAGCCCCGGCCAGATTCGCCCCCGCCTGAGCCGTACCCGAGACCAGCGAGGCGACACCCGAGCCCAGCAAGAAGACGCTGACAACCGCACTCACGGCCCAGACCAGAAAACCATGCGCCGTATCGCGGAAATGAACTTCGTCACCGTGAACACCTGTCCAATTGGTACGCAGACGTCCAGTGACATAGCCCGCAATACCGTAGGCAATGATCTGCGTGACAAAAAGCCAGATAATCGTCCCGATAGCCATCGTGGTGCCTGAGGCCCCGTCATTACTCCACGGGGAAATCGCCATGAAACCCAGGCCGGTCCCGCCTACCAGCAAGGTCACCGTCATGGCAGCGGCAATAACCGCGCCCCCGATGACAGCGCCCCAAGACACAGCGGAGTGCGAAGACTCCGCCACGGCTTGCGTCCCCAAACCTGCATCCGAACCAAATTGCGTTGTAGCCATGATGATTCCTTATTTCAGATTGTGATCGCACGCACCTTAGTGCCAAAACAGAGCCAGCAAAATGATGATAGGGATAGGAACACCCAGAAGCCATAAAAGGATCGATCGCATAAGCCCTCCGTTTGAATGAAAAACAAGAACTGAATGCAGCAAAAAACACTTCACGCTCATTCTAGGCAGATAAAAAATCGATAAATTTTATAAAATGTAAAAAGAGAAACCGAATCAAAGCGCATGGCTGCAGGCCACCTCATTCTCAACATGGATAGACTCATGACCCTGGACGAAAAAGGGTTAAACCCTTTTTACATAAGCCCTACAGAGACAAGCGAGAAAGAAGCAGGCTATACGATCAGGCAGCACACACCCGCAAATCAGGCCTCGCCCAAGAATTTCACACAAAGCTTGTATGGCAATACATGCTTATTTTTTATTATCTTGAAATACTTGATTACGTAGCTGATTGAATTGAGCAGCAGCAATAATAAATAAACAAAATAGCTGCGATAAGAAAAACAAGGGTAAGTAGAAAAATAATTATCGAACCACAAGAAAAAAGAAAAAAGAAAAAAGAAAAACAACTTCAGAAGTAAAGTAAACAGAAAAAATCCAATACAGATATTGCAGACCTCCGCATTCACATCTGCACATGAAGTTCACTTGGCCAACTCACCACCTTCCTGACCTTGCTGACAGACTGCATCCCACACGCATCTGTCCTCAAAAGCGACAAAGAAAGCCACAAAACCGTGCATGGAAGGGGCAGACTCGGTTATCCTGTTGCCTCCATTCAAGCTCGGCCGCTGCGGTGGTAAACCGCGCATCATGCGCCTTCTGTATCCCGATACTGCCAAAGACGGCCTGCATTCACAGAGCCTAGCCTATGAGCGACCTCCAAAGTCTGATCGAATCGGCGTGGGAACAGCGAGCTTCCCTCTCCCCCCAAGAACACAGCATTGAACTGCGCACGGCCATCCATACCGTGATCGAAAAGCTGGATTACGGTTCCCTGCGTGTGGCGGAGAAAATCGACGGACAGTGGCAGGTCAACGACTGGGTCAAGAAAGCGATTCTTCTCTCCTTCAGGATCAACGAAAACCGCGTCATGGCCAGCGAGCCCGCTCCCTTCTATGACAAGGTGCCTCTGAAATTCGAGCAGCACGACCAGGCTGCGTTTGCCCAGGCAGGCTTTCGCGCCGTTCCCGGTGCTGTGGTACGCCAAGGCGCCTATGTAGCCCCCGATGTCGTGCTGATGCCCTCGTTTGTGAACATCGGCGCTTATGTCGGTGAAGGCACCATGGTGGATACCTGGGCCACCGTTGGTTCCTGCGCCCAGATCGGCAAGCATGTTCACCTGTCAGGTGGCGTCGGTATTGGCGGGGTATTGGAGCCTCTGCAGGCCAACCCCACTATCATTGAGGACAACTGTTTCATCGGTGCCCGTTCCGAAGTGGTGGAAGGGGTCATCGTGGAAGAGAACTCGGTGCTGGCCATGGGCGTCTTCCTGTCGCAAAGCACCAAAATTTACGAGCGCGAAACAGGCAAGATTTACCAGGGCCGTGTCCCTGCCGGTTCGGTAGTGGTCCCTGGTTCCCTGCCTTCGGCCGATGGGCTGTACAGCCTGGCCTGCGCCATCATCGTCAAGCGTGTGGATGCCCGTACCCGCGCCAAGACCAGTATTAATGATTTACTTCGCGCCTGAACATGAGCACTGACAATTCTGTACTAGACACCCTCAAAGCCCTGATTGCCCGCCCCTCGGTCACCCCTGAGGACGCCCACTGCCAGCAATGGCTGGGCGCAAGGCTGGAGCAAGCGGGCTTTAGCCTGGAACATCTGCCCAGCGGCCCGGTGTCCAATCTGTGGGCCCGCCGTGGCACCCAGGCGCCCTTGTTTGTTTTTGCCGGTCACACAGACGTGGTTCCTACCGGGCCGGAAGCGGCCTGGGACTCGCCCCCGTTTGAACCCACCGTGCGCGACGGTCAGCTGTATGGCCGTGGTGCGGCGGATATGAAAGCCTCGATTGCGGCCTTCATCCACGCAGTTGAGGAATTTACCCAGGCCCATCCTGAACACAAGGGCTCGATTGCCCTGCTGCTGACGTCGGATGAAGAAGGCCCCGCAACCGACGGCACCGTGCATGTGTGCCGTGTCCTGAAAGAACGTGGCGAACAACTGGACTACTGCATCGTGGGCGAACCTACCTGCTCGCGCCAATTAGGTGACACCATTAAAAATGGCCGTCGCGGCTCCCTGTCCGGCCACTTGATCGTAAAGGGTCGCCAAGGCCATGTGGCGTACCCGCAATTGGCCATCAACCCGCTGCATGTATTCGCCCCTGCGCTGCACGAACTGACAGACCGCATGTGGGACGCCGGCAATATCGATTTCCCGCCCACCAGCTTTCAGATTTCCAATATTCATGCCGGCACCGGCGCGGGTAATGTGATCCCCGGTCAGCTGGATGTGCATTTCAACTTCCGCTTCTCCACCGAGCAGACACCTGCCGGTCTGCAAGCCGAAGTGGAGTCCATCCTGCGCCGTCATCGTGTGGACTTCCAACTGGAATGGACACTGGGTGGCGAGCCCTTCCTGACAGAGGCCGGACCGCTAAGCCAGGCTCTTGCCAAGGCCATTGAAACCGAAACCGGCGTGGAAACCGATCTGTCCACGACAGGCGGCACCTCGGATGGCCGCTTTATCGCTAAAATCTGCCCTCAAGTGGTCGAATTTGGCCCGCTCAACGCCAGCATCCATCAAATCAATGAACACGTTGCTGTGGCTGATCTTGAGCCTCTTAAAAACATTTATCGCCGTACATTGGAATCCCTGCTTTGTTAAGCCCTTGCATCGATCATTCCTCCCTGCTGGAAGCCCAGCAGGAACTGCGCACCGTGCGTGACTTGTTGCGCTGGTCTGTCAGTCAGTTCAACCGCTGTCAGCTGACCTTTGGCCATGGCAGTGACAATGCCTGGGACGAGGCCGCCTATCTGCTGCTGCACACCCTGCATTTGCCCCTGGACACGCTGGACCCGTATCTGGATGCCACCGTGCTGGAGTCCGAGCGCGCTGCCTATCTGGCCCTGGTCGCGCGACGCTGCAACGAGCGCGTGCCCGCCGCCTACCTGACTGGCGAAGCCTGGCTGCAAGGCCATCGCTTCCGCGTCACCGCTGACACCATCGTGCCGCGCTCTCCCATTGCTGAATTGCTGGCAGAGCAATTGCAACCCTGGATTGCGGACCCCGATGCCATCTACAACGCCCTGGATTTGTGCACTGGCTCGGGCTGTTTGGCTATTTTGACGGCACTGGCCTTCCCACAAGCCCAGGTCGATGCCGTGGATCTGTCCGACGCCGCGCTGGAAGTGGCCCAGTCAAACATCGATGCCTTCGAGCTGAACGATCGCATGAGCTTGTACAAGAGCGATCTGCTGGATCAATTGCCGCCAACCGCTTACGACCTGATCATTTGCAACCCACCGTATGTGAATGAGCAGTCCATGCAAAACCTGCCCAAGGAATACCAGCACGAGCCACAACTGGCCCTGGCTGGCGGCGACGATGGTATGGATCTGGTGCGTCGCATTCTGGAAGCGGCCCCCAACTTCCTGGCACCCGAAGGTGTGCTGGTATTGGAAATCGGCAATGAGTACGACAATTTCATCGCCGCTTTCCCGGAGCTGGAGCCGATCTGGCTGAGCACGGAAACCGCTGAAGACCAGATTCTCTTGTTAAGCCGGGAGCAACTGGCTCTGTGATACGCGCAACTGGAATTACGCTGCGTCGCGGCGTCAAAGTCCTGCTGGACAATACTGATTTCATCGTCAACCCGGGCGAGCGCCTGGGCATTGTGGGCAAGAACGGTGCGGGTAAATCCTCGCTGTTTGCCTTGCTGCAAGGCGAGCTGGATCTGGACGGGGGTGACCTGAGCATCCCCGAAGTCTGGGAAGTGGCCAGTGTGCGCCAAACCATTCCAGACCGTGACCGCCCTGCCCGCGAATTTGTTATCGATGGCGACGAGCGCTTGCGTGCCTTGCAGGAAAAACGTGCCAATACGCCCGACAGCGATGGCCAAACCATTGCCGAACTGGAAAACGCCCTGATCGAAGCCGATGCCTGGTCCGCCCCCTCGCGTGCCGAGCAACTGCTGGCCGGTCTGGGTTTCCGCCCCGATCAGTGGATGCTGCCCGTGCGCGAGTTCTCCGGTGGCTGGCAAATGCGCCTGTCCCTGGCCCGCGCCCTGATGGCACCTTCTGACCTGCTCTTGCTGGACGAACCCACCAACCACCTGGACTTGGACGCCATGCTCTGGCTGGAACGCTGGTTGGGTTCCTATCCCGGCACGGTCCTGCTGATTTCGCACGACACCGAGTTTCTGGATGCGGTGGCCCGTTCGATTCTGCACGTGGATCAAGGCAAGCTGGTTCGCTACAAAGGCGGCTACAACGACTTTCTGGTGCAACGTGCCGAGCGCGTACAACAAAGCCAGATCGCCTACGAGCGTCAAACCCGTGAAGCCGCGCGTCTGCAAAGCTTTATTGATCGCTTCAAGGCCCAGGCCACCAAGGCCAAGCAGGCACAAAGCCGCGTCAAGGCTTTGGCCCGCATGCAGACCGTGACGCTCTTGCGCGACGACTCAAGCGTTTCCATTCGCCTGCCCTCGCCCGAATACACACCCGATCCCTTGCTGACATTGGATCAAGCCGATCTGGGTTACCCCGGTCAGGACAAGGCCATTTTGAGCCAGGTCCGTCTGATGGTGCGCGGCGGTGCCCGTGTGGGTATTTTGGGGATGAACGGTGCGGGTAAATCCACACTGGTCAAAACCCTGGCTGGCAAGCTGGAACCTATCAGGGGCGAGCGCCTGGAATCCAAAGGTCTGGTGATCGGCTACTTTGCCCAGCACCAGTTGGACTCCATTGACCCCGACTCCACTCCCCTGCAACATCTGGCCCGTCTGGCTCCGGATGTGCGCGAGCAGGAACTGCGCAATTACCTGGGCTCTTTCGGTTTTAGCGGTGATATGGTCACCAGCCTGACCGCTCCCTTCTCCGGGGGTGAAAAGGCGCGTCTGGCCCTGTCCCTGATTGTCTGGCAAAAACCCAATCTGCTTCTGCTGGACGAGCCAACCAACCACTTGGACGTGGATACCCGTGAAGCCTTGGCGGCAGCCCTGGCTGATTACGGTGGCAGCGTACTGCTGGTATCGCACGATCGCCATTTGCTGCGTTCTACCGTTGATTCGTTCTGGATCGTGGCCGATGGCCAGGTTCAGGAGTTTGACGGCGACCTGGAAGACTACCGCGACTGGCTACTGGCCCGCAGCGCGCAATCGCGCTCGGAAGCTCGCCAGGAAGCGCGTGCGGATACAGGTGCTGAAGGTACAGACCGAAAGACTCAACGCCGTCAGGAAGCCGAGCTGCGTCAACGGCAGGCCCAACAACGCAAGCCCCTGGAAAACCGCTTGAAGAAAGTGGAGTCGGCCATGGAGAAAGCTCAGCTGCGTTTGCAGGAGCTGGATACCTTGATGCAGGACCCCGACTTTTACTCGGACAGCTACAAGGACCAACGGCCCGCCTTGATGACCGAACATGGTGAGCTCACCAAAACGCATCAAACGCTGGAAGAAGAATGGTTGGAAATTCAGGAAGCGATGGAAGAGATTGGGCGACAGGTCTAGGCCTATCGACTCCGTTCTGCTCGTGAACTCCTGAGAAAAAAGGCGCCATATCTACAAAGATTGGCGCCTTTTTGTTGGAAGCTCTTGATGGTCTGCAAAACGCACATCGAAGCCTTACGAGTTTGCTGACTCCTGGGTATCTGAGCCAGGACTATGAGCAGAGGATCTATACACTCGTAAACTTGGCTATGTCATCTCGTTCTTCGTTTTGCTGTATGCCATTCAGCGCATACGTTTAGCCAAGGTGAGTCCGGCCAGCAAACAACAACAACAACAACAACAACAACAACAACAACAACAACAACAACAACAACAACAACAACAACAACAACAACAACAACAACAACAACAACAACAACAACAAACTCATGTGAGCCAAAACTCACTCGAAAACCGGCTCGACAACTCCGCTCACTTCCCCGCTTTCCCAGGGCTCGCACAGCCCAAATACCCACACAGCAAATCCACAATGGCTTCTTCCACCTGCTCCGGTGGATACGGCACACCGGGCGGAATGATCGCACCATGAATCAGGGACTCCAGACTTTGCATTACTACCCAGGTGGCTAAATCCAGATCCTGCGGGGCAACCTCGCTACGGTGCTCTTCCAGCAGTTGACGAATGCGGTCACGAATACTTTGATCAGCCTGGCTCTCGCTGGCTGGCGCATCAAAGAAAGGAAAATCCTTTTCCAGTACCCGATGCAATTCCGGGTCCACCCGATGCGCGGCCAACCAGGCTTTGACCAGATCACTCAAACGCCCCCGCAACCCCAGGGACTGCGTATCGGCCAGACTGCTTTCCATAGCCTGGTTCATTTGCAAAGCATGGCTTTCATGCAAGGCGGCAATCAGTGAGTCCTTATTCGGGAAGTACTGATACACCGAGCCCACGCTGACTCCAGCCACCTCCGCGACCACATTGGTATTGGTGCCAGCATAGCCACGCTCGGACAAAACGCGAGCTGTTGCCTCCAAAATCGCCTCCACCAAAGCCCGGGAACGGCTTTGACGCGGGATACGACGGGCTTGAGGGAGCGTTTGCATAAGAACTCCGAATGCGAGTTTTCGATGTGAGCAATTATTCATATTATCTCAAATATCGAGCAATTACTCATGTTTGGAGTGTTTCATGTCTGTACCCAATTCGGCGCAAGCCACCTCGAAGGCGCAGTCGCCACCTGCCGCCCATGTTTTTCTAACGCTACTCCCTATCACGCTGGCCGTGTTCGTCAGTTTTCTAAGTATCGGGCTGCCCCTGCCCGTACTGCCCTTGCATGTACACAATGTGCTGGAGATGAGTACGCTGGTCGTGGGCCTGGTTATCGGTGTTCAATTCGCAGCCGCTTTGCTCTCCCGTGCCTGGGCCGGGAATCTGGCTGATACACAAGGCTCCAAGCACGCCGTCATGCTGGGCTTGATGGTGATGTGCTTGTCCGGCCTGGCCTATCTGGCTTCGTTGAGCTTTGTCAGCACACCAACCCTATCGGTCTGGGTGCTGGTGATTGGCCGTATCTTGCTGGGCTGCGGTGAAAGCCTGATTGTGACGGGTGCCTTGAGCTGGGGCATCGGCCTGGTTGGCCCGCAAAATGCAGGCAAAGTCATGGCCTGGGTGGGTGTGGCCATGTACGGCGCCTACGCCGTCGGCGCCCCTCTGGGTGTTGTGGTGAACCAGGAGTACGGTTTTAACGGTATCGCCGTCGCCGTCACGCTGTTGCCTTTGATTTCCCTGGTGATGCTGCTTAAGGTCCGCGCCACCGCCCCCACTGCGCTACGTCGTACCCCTTTCTACCAAGTCCTGGGATTGGTCTGGGGCGCCGGTATGGGCTTGCTGCTATGCAGTGTCGGTTTTGGCAGTCTGACCGCCTTTATCGCCCTGCTCTTTGCTGATCGCAACTGGGGCAATGCTTCGCTGGCATTCACTGCCTTTGGGCTTGCCTTCATTGCTGCGCGCATGTTCTTTGGTCATCTGCCTGACAAGCTGGGCGGGGCACGCGTCGCTTTGCTGTGCGTGCTGGTGGAAGCAGTGGGTCTCTTGCTGATCTGGGGTGCCCACAGCCCTGCCATTGCGTACCTGGGTGCAGCCTTGACCGGATGGGGTTATTCTCTGGCCTTTCCTGGTTTTGGTGTCGAGGCCGTACGCCGCGCACCACCCGAAAGCCGAGGTGTCGCCATGGGCGCCTATGTCGCCTTTCTGGACATTTCTTTGGGCATCACCGGCCCTGCCCTGGGCGCAGTCGCAGGAACCTGGGGGCTGGAAGCGATTTATCTGTTCAGTGCAGTGGTCGTTAGCTTGTCTATACTGGTGGCGCTGCGTTTGATGCGTCATCCTATAGCCCAAGTTTGAACCCCGTTCCCGCAAAAGCAATTTCATAAAAGCAAAAGGGACTGAGCTTGCCGTTAGGCAGTCTCAGTCCCTTTTTAAACCTTAAACAAAATACCGCAAAGGCAGCTCAAGACAGCCTTATGGAGCTACATACAAAAGGCGGCCCTGTTTTCTGGCTTGTTCCAGCTCCTGCACTACCTGCTGACGCGTCTTATGAGCACTGTCCGCAGGCAGGACTGGATATTCATCGTCTGCAAAATCCAGCAAACCGGCTTGTTGAGCCTCTTGCAACTCCTGAACCACCTGAGCGCGCGTTTTAGCCGGACCTTGTGGAACTTTGGGGTAACCGTGCGCAGCGACGCTGATCAGCCCCTGTTCCCGGGCTTGCTCCAATTCCTGCACAACCTGGGCGCGACTCTTGCTGTAGCTCTGGCCCTGCACCTGTGCAGATCCGTCAGCCGCCCAAGCAGCGCTTGAAGCAATCAAAGCCGTGCAAGCCACTGTCCATAAACCTAATTTCATAATGAATCTCCTTGATAAAAAAAACCGCCTCTCCGCCAGGACCTAAACAGGTCGAGCAAAAGGAGGCGCAATGGGATTGGGAGGTGAAGAACGCAGCAGCACGGCCAGACACAAGGCCAGCAAGCTGCACCAAAACACCAGGTTGTAGGCGCTGATCTGTGCAGCGACCTGTGATTCACGAGCCAGAATGCGAGCCAAGGCGGCCACGCCGTCCGAAGCCCGCTCCATAACCAGAGGGTCACCCTCTACAAGATGGCTACTCAGACTGCTGCGGCTGATATCGCCTGCCATGCGCAGCCAGGTAGACACCAGCGTGGCGGCGGCAACAGGCGTAAAGACACGAGCAATGGGGACATACACACCCAAAGCCACTCCATGTTGAGGATTCAGATTGGTCACAAAAGCAGCAATCAACCCGATCAACATGGTGCTCTCGCCCACAGACTGCAAAATCA
Source organism: Alcaligenes sp. 13f (assembly GCF_020496585.1). Taxonomy (NCBI): domain Bacteria; kingdom Pseudomonadati; phylum Pseudomonadota; class Betaproteobacteria; order Burkholderiales; family Alcaligenaceae; genus Alcaligenes; species Alcaligenes sp. 13f. The sequence continues at coordinate 89,858 of NZ_JAHKKC010000013.1, read as the reverse complement.
GGATCGAAACAAACTGCTCCACACGCCAGTCGTGGCTAATATGAGTTCCCAGCCAGGCGGTGAAGGCGATGATGCTTAGGCCGAGAATCATCATCAGGCGTGGCTCAAGACGTCGAGCCAGATAGATCGCCAGCGGAGTCGAGGCCAGGTAAGCCCCAAACGCAATCCAGGTGGCAGCACCCGCTTGCAGGGGTTTCAAGTCCCCCATCTGGGTCAGAAAGCTGGGGATCAGCAAAGACGTCGGTGTCATCAGCACGCCGAACAGGCAGGCAATAATCAGGCACACACGGATATTTCGATTGCTCAAAGCCATCAGGCTGGCAAAGGAGTTCTGCCTGCGCATGCCACGTCCTATGGCGGCCGCCACAAGCACCAAGCCACCGAGCAGAGCAGAAACAACCAGACCGGAATCAGTCCAGCCCAGCCGTTCCGCGGACTCTATCCCGACAAAGGCCAGCACCAAACCCGTACAAAACAAGGCCATCCCGCCCCAATCGGCGTTTTGCAATTGGTCGCGATCTATAGGCGTCAACGGCATGGCTTTCCAAGCCAGAAACGCAATCACTGGCCCCACAAAAGCAGTGGGCCAATACACCCAATGCCAACTGAACTCCTCCAGTAAAAAACCGGATGTGCCATAGCCCGCATCCATGCCGGTTGAAACACGCAAGCTGTACGCTGCCATGACAGCCAGCCAAAGCCGAGGGTGCACGCTGCGCAAAGCCAGGGACATCGTCAGTGGCAGGTAAATCCCCAGACAAAGTCCGGCCAGTCCGTGCAGGCTCAACAAGACGGGGTAATGATGGGCAAAGAAAGGGATCAAAAAGGCGGCCAAGCCCAACAGCAGGCTGGGCACCAGCAGTACCCGGGTCGGCCCGATTACGGTTGCCAGCCACGGCGCAATCGGCATGGAGATCAACTGCGCCGCATTCAAGGCCGTTCCCAACCAGGCCGCCTCCAGCACATCCAAGCCAAACTGGCCGCGCAAGTCTGGCAAGGCAGCGGAAAACAGACGCCCTTGCACGGTGGTCAAGACCGCGCCCAGGAAGATCGCCATCACGGTCAGGATGGGGCGTGCGGTTTGCGTATTAGCCATCAGCCTGGAGAACGGCATGGTCAGCCCTCCTGAGCCCGAACGACGGCCAGTTGACGAGTCTGTTTCAAACCCGGCATGTCATAAGCCGCAACGTGGGAACCCGCCGTGTCGATTCCGGCCTGTGCCGACATACCGGGGCGCAGACGCTCCAACTGTGCCTGGCCCGGCTCCAGCTCAATACGCACCGGTATGCGCTGCACCACTTTGGTGAAATTCCCGGAGGCATTATCGGCAGGCAATAAGGAAGACTCGGCCCCGCTCATGGGTGCAATCTCTACTACGCGCCCCCGCCAACTGCCACCGGGCAAGCCATCCACGGTCAACTCCACCGGCTGCCCAGGCTGCACATGCGCAAGCTGCGTTTCCTTGTAGTTTGCAATAACGTAGGCCTGCTCCAGGGGGACGATGGAAACAATCTGCGTGCCCTGGTTCAACAAGCTGCCTACTTGCACATGACGCTTGTTCAAGACCCCGTCAAAAGGGGCCACAATCCGCGTATAGCCCAAATTGCGACGAGCAGACTCCAAGGCAGCTTCAGCCGATTTCAAATCAGCGGTACGAATCGCACGCTGCCCCTGCAGAACCTTCAGGGAGTTTTTCGCCAGCTCCACTTGCGCGGTAGCGGCCTCCCCTTGGCTGATTGCCTCATCCAGATCGGCCTGGGCGTTTTCATAGCCTTGCCGTGACAAGGCACCTTCCTTGACCAGCCTTGCCTGACGCGAAGGATTATTACGATATTGCCGCACGCGCACCTGCACGGAGCGCAGCTTGGCTTGCGCCTCTTTAATACGCGCCTGTTGCTGTGCAATTTCACCGTCCAGATTGTCCAGATGGGCCTGCGCCTTGGACTGTTCCGCCCGCGCTGCCGCCACGGCAAGCTCATAATCGGCCGGATCAATCTGCGCAATCAGATCCCCCGCCTTGACCTGCTCATAATCCCCCAAGGGCAAGGCTTTCACGTAGCCCGAAACCTTGGCACTGAGCACCGCAAAGTCGGATTTCACGTAAGCATTCTGAGTGCTCTGTATACGGCGGCTACTGGTCCACTCGTTCCACTGCGTGGTCGCCAGAATCAGCAGCCCAATCATGGCCAGGCAGCCCAGCCAAGGAGCCAGCCGCAGGCCCAGCGCTTTGCGTTCCGTTGAAGTTGTTGAGGTGCTCATAACCGTATCCCTGCTCAATCAAAAATCACAACCTAACACTGTTAGTCTATGAGCGAATGATACACTAACAGCGTTAGATTGCAAATATCGGAGAGAACATGGCAACAAAAGCGCCCCGTATTCAACGTGAACACATCATCCAGACAGCGCTGGACTTGCTGGACCAGGAGGGGCTGGAAGGCCTGACTTTGCGCAAACTGGCTCAGGCCCTGAATATCCAGGCCCCCTCGCTGTATTGGCATTTCAATGCCAAGCAAGCTTTGATTGATGGCATGGCTGACGCGTTGGTAGAAAACGTGGCGCGACACAGCCCAAGCAACCAAGCCTGGGATGAACAAGTTCGGCATCTGGGTCTGGAGTTCCGGCAGGCCCTGTTGCAAAGACGAGACGGCGCTCGAGTCTTTGCGGGTACCTATGTAGTCACCGACAATGTGCTGCGCACCAGCGAAGCCTTTTTGTCCGCTTTCATGCAGGCAGGCGCAGACAGCCAATTTGCTGCCGAGGCCAGCTTTAGCCTGATTTACTACATTCTGGGTTTTGTCATGGAGGAACAGGCTCTGGGGCCTGGCAGCACATTGGACCTGTCTTTACGCAAACAGGCTTTTTTAGAATTGGCTCAAGAAAAGTACCCCAGCAACTGGCAGGCACGTGAGGCGATTTTTTCCGATGACTTTACGGGCCGTTTTATCACTGGCCTGAACCTGTTGATTGATGGTACAAAGCAGCGCATTCAAAACAAATCATAAACAGACATTCTCAGGACCCGCACATGCACGTTGCTACACAGGAATTCCCCCGTATCTGGATCTCGAACAGCGCCCCATCCAATTGGAAAGCGGAACTGGAAGCCTTGCTGGATCAAGGACAACGCTTTGTCTTGCTGACCCGCGAGCTGCCTGGTGCAGAGGAAGGCACGGACAAGGAGGAGTTCTCGCAATGGATCAAGGCCAACCGCAGCCGTCTGAGCGTGTCCTGTGCCGCCAGCCTGGTAGTTGTCAGCAATGCCTTGATGGCCTTTTCCTTGAATGCCTTTGTCGCCCCTTTGAGCGAAAAATTCGGCTTTCCAGTCCGCGTAGTGCATGAGGACGATCTGGACGCGCAAGTTACCGCTTTTCTGGCTGCCAGCCCGGAAGTCGCAGACAGCTAAGCAGTACGAGTTGCAACTTTATAGGCCCTACACTGTCCATTATCTTTTCTGATTTTGGCTGTCACCCGTTTGAGCCTCTCCCCACATCTCCCCACACTGCCGCCTGTACTGGCAGGCCCTCTTTTGCGTCGCCTCGATTCCCGGCGCCTGGTGCTATGGCTGGTTGGCAGTTCGGCCTTGACCCTGGACCTGGTCCTGCAAGCAGAGGGTGCCGCTCCCCAGCGTATTTCGCTCAGTAGCGAGCACTGTCGCATCGTACAGTTGGGCAAGCAGGCCTATATCCACTTTCTGGATGTACCGCTAACTACAGCCCTGCCCCAAGACACGCTTGTTCACTACGATTTGCTCGCCTCAATCGAAGGAGGACCGGAGCAAGGGATTGCTGATTGGGCTCCCCATCTGCTGCACCAGGGTCAAACCCGGCCCAGCTTTGTCCTGGCCAGCCGCGCTGACAATCTGATGTTTGGTTCCTGCCGCAAGCCTCATCACGCCGCACGCGATGGTTTGGCTCAGGCAGACACAGTCTTGAGCGAGCACATTACCCAGGCCCATGCCCGGCCTGCCTTGCTGATGCTGTCCGGAGATCAGGTTTACGCCGACGATGTGGCCGGTCCCATGCTGGCGGCCATTCATGCCTTGATTGAGCGGCTAGGCTTGTATGGGGAATATCTGGAAGGCGCCGTCGTCTCGGATAGCGAATCGCTTTACCGGCACCCCGCCAGCTACTACCGACGTGCGGATTTGCTGCCTGCCTTCAAATCCAACGAAGATCTGCGCGAGCGCTTTTTTGGTGGTGTGGAAAAACCGATTTTCACCACTGCCAACGCACACAATCACTTGGTCACGCTGGCCGAAGTCATGGCCATGTATTTGCTGGTTTGGTCCCCCATCCCATGGCAAATCATTCCAGAGCCTGAGCCTCCCCAATTGGAGCCCAAGCATCAGCAACGCTGGCAACGCGAGGCACTGGCATTGGAAGGTTTCCGTCAGGACCTGCCCCAAGCAGCACGCCTTTTGGCCCACGTGCAAACCTTGATGATTTTTGACGACCACGACATCACCGATGACTGGAATTTGTCTGCGAAATGGGAAAGCGTCGCCTATGGCCATCCTTTTTCACGGCAGATCGTAGGCAATGCCCTGATCGCCTATATGTTGTGTCAGGGTTGGGGCAACCGGCCCGAGGTGTTTGAGTCGGTGCTGAATACGGTGACCGCCTGGACCAGCCAGCCGGATGAATATCAGCGTCTTGAACATGAAGCTCAAGATGCGCTGATCAAGGAACTGCTGGAGTTTCGCCAATGGGACTATGTGCTGCGCACCCAGCCTACCCTGATCGTGCTGGATACACGCACGCGCCGCTGGCATAAACGCCGTTTGCCCAGTCGCCCGTCCGGACTGATGGACTGGGAATCCTTGACCGAGCTTCAACACGAATTGCTGGATGAGCGCGCCGCCATCATTGTGTCGCCCACGCCCATGTTTGGCGTCAAGCTGATCGAAGTCATACAAAGCATTTGCACGTACGCGGGTTTTGCCCTGACGGTGGACGCCGAGAACTGGATGGCCCACAGAGGGGCTGCCAACACCATGCTGAACATCTTCAGGCACTCACGCACACCCGGAAACTACGTGATTCTGTCCGGCGATGTGCACTACTCCTTTGTCTACGATGTACAGGTGCGCCATAGCGGGCATATTCCACATATCTGGCAAGTGACCAGCAGCGGCATCAAGAACGAATTTCCGGAAGCTTTATTGAACTGGCTGGATCGGCTGAACCGCTGGCTCTACTCGCCGCGATCCCCTCTGAACTGGTTTACGCAACGCCGTGACCTGAGCATCAGCCCGCGTCTGCCGGATCAGCGCAAACATGGAGAACGGGTATGGAATGGTTCCGGAATCGGCCAGATCTGGCTGGATGAGGAAGGTCGCCCCGCCCGCATCCTGCATCACAATGCCAACAAAAAGCCGCCTACCGAATTTCTGCCTCCGGATCAGGAGAAGAAAGGGTAAGGCGGCTAGCGTCTGGCTACAGCAGGTGGAACTTACTGACCCGCTACAGAGCTGACATAGGTGGCGACAGCATCACGCTCTTCGTCACTCATGGTTTGTGCAAAAGAAGGCATGGCGCCCATGCCTTCTTTCATGACCTTCAGGATCTGTTCCTTGCCTGGCTTGAGTTCATCCAGATCCGGACCAATGGCCCCGGCTGAACCAGCATCAGCCAAGGTATGACAGACCGCACAGGCAATGGGTTTGGCACCTGTCAGAAACAGTTCCTTGCCTTGCTCCTGAGCGTAGGCTTGAGTACTAAAAACAAATACAGATACTGCAGCAACTAGATATTTCTTCATGATTCCCTTCCATAGCCGCCCCGAGCTAACGGGGCGGGTACAACATTCAAGACTTAAACGACCGTGACAGCCAGCATGTGGTCGCGCCAGCTGTTGTTCAGATAGCCACGGTTATTAGGTACGCGCTCTTCAGGCTGTACCGTGCCTGCTTCGCTGGTAGCGCGACTGGCAATCTCGTACTTGCCTGGTTTCAAATCCACGCCTGCAACGAACTGACGCCACGCATACTTGCCCAGATCAGGGCCTACAAACGTCGCTTTCACCCAGTTCTTGCCACCATCCACGGACACTTCCACTTCTTTGGCTGCCGACATGCCTCCAAAAGCCAAGCCCTGGATCTGTACCTTGCCGGCCTTGAGTTCTTCGCCAGGCTCACCACTAGGGCTGGTCACCCAGGACTTGACAGGCATTTCCCAAACCGACTCCTGATTGGGGTTGGACTTCTCACCCACAGGCGCCAAACGGTAGCTGTTTTGCTGAATGTTGGCAGCAGACTGCTCTTTGGTAAACGCCAGTTGCTTGATGTACTTGACGTTATTGACCCCGGTGTAACCCGGCACGATCAAGCGCAAGGGGCCGCCGTGAGCCAAGGGGATGGGCTGACCATTGATTTCCCAGGCCAGGATAGCGTCATCAATGGCTTCCAGGGGAATCGAACGCTCTACCATAATGGTGTTCGGGTCCAGCCCCTGAGGAATTTCCTCGCCGCCCTGACCGGTCATGTACTTGGCGCCCTCCTCCATGCCGCCCACAGCCTCCAGCACGGCCTTGATCGGCACGCCGGTAAAGACCACACAGCCAGCGGCACCTACCGTCCACTGAGTACCACTGGGTTTTTCAGGGAAAAAAGCACGACCATTACCCGAACACTGCAGCACCATGGGCACAGCCACCAGACCCAGGCGTTTCAGCTCGGCGACGCTCATGTCTTTCGGGTTCTTCACACCCTTGATCGACAGCACCCAGGCGTCCGGATCAGCCACGATCTGCTCGGATGGGGGGGCCACGTTATTACGCACGAACAAGCGATCCAGCGGCGTGATCAAACCCGAGCCAAAAGCGCTGCGTTTGGTTTCAATAGTGTTGGCACTATGCACAATCAAGCTGTCGGCATGTTTCCAGGATGCATAGGCTGGCAGGGCCTTGGCCTGCGTTTTTGCCTTTTCCTGAGCCAGTGCCGCTGACAAAGGAGTCAAGCTTGCTGTACCGGCCAGGGCCATCACCCCGCCCGTCGACAAAAGCATACGCCGGCGTGAGAGATTGCTAGGTTCCATGATCGCCTCCATGTGTGTTTGTTATCTGTAATTAATTTAGGCTTCGATTTTATGGGGGCACCAGCTTTATAACTAGAATCTATAACCCTTATATATAACGATCATATAGAGCTTTAAAGAAGGAAGACAAAAACGGGAAAGTCGCTTGAAACAAGGGTTTCCCTGCAATCTCTGTGTTTATCCAAAACGTGAAATAAGGTGAGAAATTTTTCCTGGGAGGCATCCGCGTCGAGCACGATGAAGAGTAAAAATGAAGGGCTTGAAATAAAACGGCTGTAAAAACTGCGGCTGTTTGAAAATTTCCATGACATAGGGCAGGCCATAAAAAAGCCCCCGGAGTTTCCGGGGGCCTTCAAACTGCGATTAACTGATTCAGTCGTTGCTTCGCTTTTTAGCTAACAGGATCCAGTTTGGCAATGGCCAGGGCCAGAGTCTTGCTGCCGACTTCACGAAACTGAATCAAGGCCTGGGCATCGTCACCCTGACCCGTCAGATTAATAATCGTGCCTTCACCAAAGCGGTTGTGATGCACACCCTGCCCCACCCGGAAAGTCTGACCATTCACTTCCAGCACGCTGGTGTGACTGCGACCGCCGTAAGGCTGGGCTGAATAGCTCTTGTCCTTGGACTCCCAGCTTTGACCACGACGGAAGGCCCCCGAACTGGCCTCTGACTGCACGGGTGTACTGGTATAGCGGGCCGACAACCATTTGATGTGTTGCTCCGGCAGCTCTTCCAGAAAGCGCGAACGCATGGCGTAACGCGTCTGGCCATGCAACATGCGGCTTTGCGCCAGAGTGATGTACAAACGCTGACGCGCCCGCGTAATCGCCACGTACATCAAACGACGCTCTTCCTCGATCCCACCAGGGTCGAACAAGCTGTTCTCATGCGGGAACAAGCCCTCTTCCAGACCGGTAATGAAGACGGCATCGAACTCCAGGCCTTTGGCTGCATGGATCGTCATCAACTGAATGGCGTCCTGGCCAGCCTGGGCCTGATTGTCCCCTGCTTCCAGAGAAGCATGAGTCAAGAAAGAGCCTAAAGGCGACATGGGAGCCAGCACAGAGGCAGCCGGTTGATCCGGGTTCTGCATAGCCTGCTCGGACTCGCCCGCTACCGCTTCAGGGACTCGACCTGCGGGTAGCTCAGCAAAACCTTCTTCACCCACAAAAACCGTGGCCGCGTTGACCAACTCCTGCAAGTTTTCCAGCCGTTCGGCACCTTCGCGGTCGGCCTGGTAATGGGCCAGCAAGGTACTGTCGTGGACAACGTGCTCAATCAGCTCGGGCAAGGACAGGATCTGCGCCTGGCTGGCCATATCCTGAATCAGGTTCGAGAAACGCATCAGGCTGGCAGCCGCACGTCCTTGCAGGTAAGGAATGGCACGCAGCAAGCTGGTACCACGCTCACGCGCCAGATCAGCCAGCTGCTCCACAGAGCGCGCACCTATCCCACGAGTCGGGAAGTTCACGACGCGCAAGAAAGCGGTGTCATCGTCCGCGTTATCCATCAACCGCAAGTAAGCCAGTACGTGCTTGATTTCCTGACGCTCGAAAAAGCGGTGGCCGCCATACACTTTGTAGGGCAGGCCTTGGGAAAACAGCCTGTGTTCAATCACCCGAGACTGGGCGTTGCTACGGTACAGAATCGCAATTTCACGGCGTGGCTTGCCTTCGGCGATCAGGGCGCGGACTTCGTCCACAATCCACTGAGCCTCCAGGGCATCCGAGGCCAGTTCGCTGATGCGTACCAGCTCGCCTTCGCCACTATCGGTCCATAAATTCTTGCCCAGACGGCCGCTATTGTTCTCGATCAGCGCGTTGGCCGAATCCAGAATATGGCCGCAGGAACGGTAGTTCTGCTCCAGGCGTATCACATTGCCACGGGCATAGTCGCGCTCGAAGTCGGCCATATTGCCCACGTTCGCGCCACGGAAAGCATAGATGGACTGGTCATCGTCGCCCACGGCAAACATGCAGGCCTGATCGCCGGCCAAAAGACGCAACCAGCGATACTGCAGCACGTTGGTGTCCTGAAACTCGTCGACCAGAATGTGTTTGAAACGGCGCTGATAATGCTCGCGAATCGGGGCATTGCGGGACAACAGCTCGTAGGCACGCAGCAGCAGCTCGCCAAAGTCCACTACTCCTTCACGTTCGCACTGCTCTTGATAAAGCTGATAGAGCTCGATCAGGCGGCGGCGGTGAGGGTCGTGCGCTTCCAGGTCGCCAGGACGTTGGCCATCTTCTTTACAGGTGTTGATGAACTTCTGAATTTCCTTGGGCGGAAATTTCTCGTCATCCACATTATTGGCCTTGACCATACGCTTGATGGAGGCCAACTGATCTGCCGTATCCAGAATCTGGAACGTCTGCACCAGACCGGCATCACGGTAATGCATGCGCAGCAGGCGATTGCACAGGCCGTGAAAGGTCCCGACCCACATTCCGCGGGTATCGATAGGCAATAAAGAAGTAAGCCGCGTCAGCATTTCGCGCGCGGCTTTATTGGTGAAGGTAACAGCAGCAAGGCCATGTGGGCTGACCTGCCCGGTCTGGATTAACCAGGCCATTCGGGAGGTCAGTACACTGGTTTTTCCGCTACCCGCTCCGGCCAGCACCAGGGCATGGCCAGAGGGTAAAGTAACGGCGGCTCGCTGTTCCGGGTTTAAGCGATCCATCATGCCGCGTAGCGGCGCAGACGCAAGGCGAACTGCTCAAGACTTTCAATACCACTTTGCTGAGCGCGCTGGCACCAGGTGCGCAGGTCGGACAGCAACTGCTCGCTGGAGGCGCTGGAGCTTTCCCAGATACCAGCCAGTTCACGCTGCATGCGAACCAGGATGGACAGGCGGGAATCGCCAGCCGCTACGGTTTCCAGTTCAGCGCGCTGCTCGGGAGCCAGAACGTCGTCACCGCGACCGATCCAGTCGTTGCAGCTTTCCAGCAGGGACCAGGAGCAATTCGGGTTGTCCTTGTTCACTTGTGGCTTCAGACGAGCGATTTCTTCCGAGGCCGTGGTTTTGATGATGTCCGCATAGCGGGCCAGAATTTCGTAGCGGTGAGTAATCACGCCCTGCAAGGTTGCCAGGCTAATGCCTTCCAGCGGAGCATTCGAAGGCACGCTAGGCTCCAGACGCAGCTTGGGAGCAACCTTCTTGACCTTGGCCAGACCCAGTGCCTTGAACACCGAGATGTAGCACCAGCCCAAGTCAAATTCGTACCATTTGCTGGAGAACTTGGCGGACGTACCGTAAGCGTGATGGTTGTTGTGCAGCTCTTCACCACCAATGATGATGCCCCAAGGGAACACGTTGGTGCTGGTATCAGGGCTGGCAAAGTTGCGGTAACCGATAGCGTGACCCAGACCGTTCACCACACCGGCAGCCCAGAAAGGAATCCAGGCCATCTGGATAGCCCAGACAGTCAGACCCAGCAGACCGAACAGGAACAGATCAATACCCAACATGATGGTAATACCCAACATGCTGTACTTGCTGTACAGGTTGCGCTCGAGCCAGTCATCGGGCGTGCCGTGACCGAAACGCTTCAAAGTTTCAGGGTTGGTGGCTTCCTGGCGGTACAGTTCGGCACCACGGAAGAATACCTGGCCCAGACCAAAGACCACAGGGGAATGGGGATCGCCTTCACGTTCGCATTTGGCGTGGTGCTTGCGGTGAATCGCAACCCATTCTTTTGTGACCATACCGGTGGTCATCCAGAGCCAGAAACGGAAGAAATGCATCAGCGCTGGGTGCAGGTCCAGCCCGCGGTGCGCCTGACTGCGGTGGAGAAATACGGTAACTGACACAATAGTGACATGAGTCACCGCCAGAATGACGAGAGTAAGCTGCCACCAAGACAGTTGCAGCCATCCGTCAGCAAGAAAAGAAAGAAACGATTGCATAGACCCTTTTAGACCTGATCTTTGTGTTAAGGGAAACCGGAAAAGTGTAGCCCACCTAACCAGTTAACAATAACACTATTTAAGGACGAACTTGCTTTAAATCAAGCACTTTCCGTGATTCGTTCAAGTGCCGCACCAAAGAAACAGTCGGTTTGGTGACGGTCCGTGCGCAGATTCAAATAAGGCCCCTCTAGCGCGAGGGCCGGACATTTGTCCTTCAAGATTTCCCGGGCGTCCAGCAGTTTGAATTCGGGATGTTTGTCCAAGAATGCCTGCACTTGCTGCTCGTTTTCTTCAGGCAAGAAACTACATGTTGCATAAACCAAACGACCTCCTGGTGCGACACAAGCCGCGGCTTGCTCCAGAATGTCGGCCTGCATCTGAGTGTACTGCTCCAGAGCTTGTGGGTGTTGACGCCACTTAAGATCAGGATTTCGACGCAAAGTTCCCAATCCACTGCATGGAGCGTCTACCAATACACGCTGTGCCTTGCCATGCAGGCGGCGAACACGCTGGTCGCCCGCTTCCTGAATCACGACAGGCACCACATTGGACAGACCGGCACGGGCAAAGCGCGGTTTGGCCTTGTTCAAGCGGGTGGCCGACACGTCAAAGGCGTACAAACGGCCTGTGGAGCGCATCAAAGCACCCAGCAGCAGGGATTTGCCACCGGCACCGGCGCAGTAGTCAATAACCATCTCGCCACGGCGAGGCTCCAGCAAGGCGGTCAGCAACTGGCTGCCCTCTTCCTGAATTTCCAGCTCGCCCTTCTCATACTGTGGCCATACTGCGACAGATGGGCGGCCTTCAATACGGATACCCCAGGGCGAAAACGGCATGGCAACCGGCTTGAAACGAGCCATGGGGCCGTTTTGCAGCTGGCGCAACACCGTGTCGCGCTCGGCTTTCATGGGGTTGACACGCAAATCCAGCAAGGCCTGCTCGTTCATGGCGGCCATCAGCTTGTAGGAATCCGGAATCTCTTTCAGACGCTCTTCCAGCCACTCGGGCAGGCTCAGGCGCACGCCAACCGGCAGACCGTCCACATTCAGGGCGCGGATATGGCCCAGCCACTGGCGCTCTTCTTCCGTCAGCCCCAAAGACAGGGATTCCTGACCGATAGCCGTAGACAGGCCCAGAATGGCCAGACGACGGGTAGATGGGCCTACGCCGCTTTCCGCCCAGTTACGGTACTGACGCAGGTGGCGCAGCACATCAAACACGGCCTCGCGGATCTCGGCACGGTCACGCGAGCCCATTTTGGGGCGTGTACGCGCCCAGCGTGTCAAGGCCAGGTCAGCGGGGTGCTTCCACTGCAAAACTTCACCCAAGGCGCTGGAGACCTGCTCCAGACGGCGCTTTGCCATCGCGCCCGGCTCGGGTGGACCCGAGGGTTTGTCGCGGCGTGCTGCATAAGGGCGACCACGCGCTCCAGACTCGTTACGTTGGGCAGACGAGGACGGGCGCTTGCGGTCCGAGCGGCCGCGGGATTGTTGGTGATCAGACATGAATATTCAAAAATTCCAAATAGCCCGCTCAATCAGGCGGGGAAATAAAAGCCGCGATGCGCAAGTCCGGCAACCTCGACACGGCCATCAGCCTGCAAACGCACCCGTCCCTCGATCAGCCAGCGTACGGCCTCGGTATAAACGTGGTGTTCGGTTGCCAAAACGCGCTCTGCCAGAGTCTGTGCATCATCGTTGTGCAGGACGGGCACGATACTTTGGGCAATGATGGGACCATCATCGAGCACAGGGGTCACAAAGTGCACCGAGCAGCCGTGAAACTGCACGCCCGCGTCAAGTGCCTGTTGATGGGTATTCAAACCGGGAAAGCTAGGAAGCAAGGATGGGTGTATATTGATGAGCTTGCCTGCATAGTGCTGAACAAAATCGGTGCTCAGGATGCGCATGAATCCCGCAAGTAGAACATAATCTGGCTGGTAGCGGTCGATCACGCGTGCCAAAGCCTGGTCAAAGGCTTCACGTGTTGCAAATTCGCGATGCGAAACCGTCTCGGTAGGCAGCCCTTGACGCTGCGCCCATTCCAGTCCGGGCGCATCGCCCTTGTTAGAGATGACCGCCTCGATACGGCCGTTTGAGCCCGCTGTCTTGATCAGTTCGCCTATGGCCTGCAAGTTGGAGCCCCGGCCTGAAATAAGCACAACAAGGCGACAAGGTAGGGTGGAATCGGTCAAAATCCTGTTTCCCGAGAAATAACGAATCCAAAATTGTAAACTCTCGCTTGTGAAATCTGATCTAAAACTCTATCGCTCTCTGCCGCGGCGCAACAGCACGGCCCGCAGCGCTGTCACCATTGGCAATTTTGACGGGGTCCATCTGGGCCATCAGGCCATCTTGCATCGCGTCAATGAAATGGCGCGCCAACAGGACCTGAGCTCCTGTGTGATGACCTTTACGCCCCACCCGCGCGCCTTTTTTGCGCAGCGCGGCCAACGGCCCGAACTGATCCCCACGCAGATCAGCGGCCTGCGCGACAAGGTCGAAGCCCTGCATCAATGTGGCATTGAACAAATTTATCTGGCCCGCTTCAATCAGGCCATGGCCGATATGTCGGCAGCCACCTTTATTGACGAGATTCTGGTCCAGGGTCTGAACACTGGCTGGCTGCTGGTGGGCGAGGATTTCCGCTACGGCCACAAACGGGCCGGCGACATTGAAATGTTGCGCGAAGCGGGCAAGCGCCATGGCTTTAGCGTCGAGACTCTGCACGATGTGGCCGATGCCGATGGCCGCCGCATCTCCAGCTCGGAAGTGCGCACCGCCCTGGCCGTGGGCCAGCTGGACCGCGCCCGTGCCCTGCTGGGCAAGCCCTTTCATATTAGTGGTCATGTCATTCATGGCCAGAAACTGGGCCGGGACATTGGCTACCCGACCCTTAACGTGCGTGTTCCTGAACACTGTGCCGCCCGCTCCGGCGTGTACGTGGTCCGGGTGCACGGACTGACCGGACAGGCTCTGCCCGGCATTGCCTCCTTGGGGGTACGCCCAACCGTCATAGACCAGGGACGGCTGCTGTTAGAGGTGCATTTACTGGACCAACGCCTGGATGCTTACGGTAAACTTGCCCGTATAGAATTTCTGGAATTTGTCAGGGACGAGGAAAAATTCCCGGACCTCATCACAATGATCGCCGCCATCGACAACGATGCACAACGCGCTCGCGACTACTTTGCTTCAAATGGACTATAAAAACTCTCTCAATTTGCCCGACACTCCCTTTCCCATGCGTGGTGACCTCGCCAAACGTGAGCCGGGCTGGATTAGCCAGTGGGAAGAAAACAAAGTCTATGCAGCAATTCGGCAAGCCAGTGCCGGTCGTCCCAAATTTATTTTGCACGACGGCCCTCCCTATGCGAACGGCGACATTCACATTGGCCACGCGGTCAACAAGGTTCTGAAAGACATCATCGTCAAAAGCCGCAATATGGATGGCTTTGACGCGCAATACGTGCCCGGCTGGGACTGCCACGGCATGCCCATTGAAGTTCAGATCGAAAAGAAATACGGCAAGAACCTGCCTGTGGCTGAAGTTCAGGCCAAGGCGCGCGCCTACGCGCTGGAACAGATCGACAGCCAGCGCAAGGACTTCAAACGCCTGGGCGTGCTGGCCGACTGGGAGAACCCTTACCTGACCATGAATTTCAGTAACGAAGCCGACGAGCTGCGCGTGCTGTCCAAGATCATGCAAAAGGGTTTCGTGTTCCGTGGCCTGAAGCCCGTGAACTGGTGTTTTGACTGTGGTTCCGCCCTGGCAGAAGCCGAGGTTGAGTACGCCGATCGCACCGACCCGTCCGTGCACGTGGCCTTCCCCTTCGCGCAAAAAGACAAGCTGGCCGCCGCCTTTGGCGTGGACAGCGTGGACGATGGCGCCATCGTTATCTGGACCACCACCCCCTGGACCATCCCTGCCAACCAGGCACTGAACGTACACCCTGAAATCAGCTACGCCCTGGTCAAGCTGGACAGCCCACACGCCACCGGCTCCATGCTGATCGTGGCCGAAGAGCTGGTGAAGTCCTGCCTGGAGCAATGGGGTCTGAGCGGCCAGGTCGTGGCCACCGCTACCGGCGAAGCCCTGAACCTGATCGAATTCAACCACCCTCTGGCTCACGTGGACGCAGGCTACCAACGCCGCTCCCCTGTGTACCTGGGCGACTACGTTACCCTGGACAGCGGTACTGGCGTGGTGCACTCGGCCCCGGCCTACGGTATTGAAGACTTTATCTCCTGCAAAGCCCACGGCATGAAGGACGACGACATGCTCACGCCCGTGATGGGCAATGGGCATTACGCCGAGAATCTGCCCCTGTTTGGCGGCCAGATGATCTGGAAGGCCAATCCGCAAATTGTGGAAGCCTTGCAGAACGCCGGCACCTTGCTGAAAACCGAACAGCACCCGCACAGCTACATGCACTGCTGGCGTCACAAGACGCCCATCATCTACCGTGCCACCAGCCAATGGTTTGCCGGTATGGACAAGGAAAACAGCAGCGGCCGTAGCTTGCGTGAAATGGCCCTGGAAGCCATTGATAACACCGAGTTCTACCCCTCCTGGGGTCGTGCCCGCCTGCACGCCATGATCGCCAACCGCCCGGACTGGACTTTGTCGCGCCAGCGCCAATGGGGTGTGCCCATGGCTTTCTTTGTGCACAAGGAAACGGGTGAACTGCACCCCCGCACGCCCGAGCTGATGGAGCAAGTAGCCGAGCGTATCGAAAAGAGCGGTATCGAAGCCTGGCAGAACCTGGACCCACGCGACCTGCTGGGTGACGAAGCCGATCTGTACGAGAAAAACCGCGACACGCTGGACGTGTGGTTTGACTCGGGCACCACGCACGCTACGGTGCTGGGCGGCAAGGATCACACCACCCACGGCTCGCACGCAGACAAGCTGCAATGGCCTGCCGACCTGTACCTGGAAGGCTCGGACCAACACCGTGGCTGGTTCCACTCGTCCTTGCTGACAGGCTGCATGCTGTATGGTCGCGCACCCTACAAAGCCCTGCTGACCCACGGCTTCGTGGTGGACGGCAATGGCCGCAAGATGAGCAAATCGCTGGGCAACATCATCAAGCCGCAAGAAATTGCCGACAAGATGGGTGCCGAGATCATGCGCCTGTGGGCTGCCTCCACCGACTACTCGGGCGAGCTGTCCATCTCCGACGAAATTCTGAAGCGTGTTGTGGAAGGCTACCGCCGTATCCGCAATACCTTGAAGTTCCTGCTGGGTAACCTGGCCGACTTCGATGTCACCCAACATGCTGTGCCTGTTGATCAACTGACCGAAATCGACCGCTACGCCCTGCAAATGACCGCCGACATGCAGGCCGAGTTGCTGGAGAACTACAAGCGTTACGAGTTCCATCCCATCGTGGCTCGCTTGCAGACCTTCTGCTCCGAAGACCTGGGCGCGTTCTACCTGGATATTCTGAAAGACCGTCTGTACACCACGGCTAAAGATGGCCAGCCACGTCGCTCGGCTCAAACGGCGCTGTATCACCTGACGCAGACCCTGCTCAAGCTGATGGCTCCTATCCTGTCTTTCACGGCAGAAGAAGCCTGGCGCGACATGCACGGTGGTTCGGTTCCTAGCGGCACTATCTTCACCGAGCTGTTCCATGTCCTGCCCGAGCAAGGCGAACAGTCGGCACTGAACGCCAAGTGGCAGCGCCTGCGCGCCATCCGTGCCGACGTGATGCGCCGTATCGAAGACGTGCGCAGCACCGGCGCCATCGGTTCCTCCCTGGCAGCCGAAATCGACATCTACGCCAACGGCCAGGATCTGGAGTTCCTGCAATCCCTGGGCCAGGACCTGCGCTTCATGCTGATCGTCTCGCGTGCCGACGTACACGCTGGCGAAGGCGATTTGCGTATCGACGTTACCCCTACCGAACAGGCCAAGTGCGAGCGTTGCTGGCACCACCGCCCTGACGTAGGCCAGAGCGCCGAGCACCCCACCCTGTGTGGTCGTTGCGAGGACAATCTGTTTGGCGAAGGCGAAGTACGTCACCATGCCTGATAAGGACATGGCCCCTTCTCCCGGCCAGGCCCGACTGCCCTCGCGGCAGTTCTGGGCCTGGATTGGTCTGGCCGCCTTAATTGTCGGCCTGGACCAATGGACCAAACAGTATTTCGACAGCAACCTGTTCTATCAGGAACGTTGGAATATCCTGCCCTTTTTTGATTTCACCCTGCTCTACAACCCCGGCGCGGCGTTCAGCTTTCTGGCCGGTGGTCAGGGTTGGCAGCGCTGGTTCTTTGTCGGCATTGCCGTCGTCGCCACCGTCTTTATCGTGACCATGCTGCGCCGCTCGGCCAAGCAGCCCTTGTTTTGCCTGTCGCTTAGCCTGATTCTGGGTGGCGCTATCGGCAACGTGGTGGATCGCCTGATGCACGGACACGTGGTAGATTTTCTGCTGTTCTACTGGAATCAATCCTACTTTCCGGCCTTCAATATTGCCGACGTCGCTATCAGCTGCGGCGCAGCCCTGTTGGTGCTGGACGAGTTCATGCGCATGCGCCGCAACAAACGACAGCGCTCCTGAGTCTGTAAGGATCATGTCCTATGCTTAGCAATAAAAAACTGGTGTTTGGCATCACCGGCGGCATCGCTGCTTATAAAACCGCCGAACTCTTGCGTCGCAGCCAGGACCTGGGTGCCCGGATTGATGTAGTCATGACCGAATCGGCCACGCGCTTCATCAGCCCGGTCACCTTCCAGGCTTTATCTGGCCGCACCGTCTATACCGACCTGTGGGATGCGCGTGTCCCCAACAATATGGCCCACATCCAGCTTAGCCGGGATGCGGACGCCATTTTGATCGCCCCCGCCAGCACCAACTTCATGGCCAAGCTGGCCAACGGTCTGGCCGACGACTTGCTCAGCACCTTGTGTATTGCTCGTGGCCATTGCCCCCTGTTGATCGCCCCAGCCATGAACCGGGAAATGTGGCTGCACCCGGCCACCCAACGCAATGTCGAACAACTGCGCCGCGATGGTGTACACATTCTTGGCCCCGGCAGTGGCGACCAAGCCTGTGGTGAAACCGGCGATGGCCGCATGCTGGAGCCTGCCCAATTGCTGGCAGAACTGACGTCATTCTTTCAGCCCAAACTGCTGGCAGGCAAACGCGTCCTGATCACCGCTGGCCCGACCAGCGAGCCGATTGACCCAGTGCGCGTCATCAGCAACCGCTCCTCCGGCAAGATGGGTTATGCCATTGCCCGTGCAGCCCAGGAAGCGGGTGCCCAAGTGACTCTGGTCTCCGGCCCCGTTGCACTGGAAACGCCCTACCAGGTGCGTCGCATCAACGTAGAAACCGCCCGTCAAATGCACGCCACTGTGATGTCCCAAGTGGACGATGCCGATATCTTCATCAGCGTTGCAGCGGTAGCGGACTGGTACGTCAGCAATGCCAGCGACATCAAGATCAAGAAGACGTCCGAACAAGCCACGCCGGACCTGCAATTCAGCCCCAACCCCGACATTCTGGCCGAGGTTGCCGCACTGACGAACGGTCCTTTCTGTGTAGGCTTTGCCGCCGAGACAGACAACTTGATCGAGCACGCCCAAGCCAAACGTCAACGCAAGAACGTACCCTTGCTGGTCGCCAACCTGGCCCAGCGCGCCATGAACGCCGACGACACCGAGCTGGTGCTGTTTGACGAGCAAGGCCATATGCAATGGCCCGCCCAGGATAAACTGCTGGCCGCACGCCAGCTGGTGCAAAACATCGCCCAGCGGCTTTAATCCCTTTTCTCTTTTATGATGACGGGCAGCGCTAAAGCAGGTGCGCTGCCTCTTTTTTTTCAGGATACCGTCTATGCACCGCCGTATTGAAGCTCGCATCGTCAATGACTTGTTGGGCACGACCATCGAAGCCCCCAGCTACGCCACGGACGGCTCCGCCGCCATGGACCTGCGCGCTTGCCTGAGCGAAGCCGTTACCCTGCCTGCAGGCGGCCGTACGCTGGTTAAAACAGGCCTGGCCATCAATATGATGGATCCTGGCCTGGTGGCCATCGTCGCCTCGCGTTCGGGCCTGTCCCTGAAGCATGGCGTGCGTGTAGCACAAGGCATTGGCGTCATTGATGCCGACTACCACGGCGAAATCGGCGTAATTCTGGCGAATGATAGCGATCAGGACTACGTGATCCAGCCCGGCGAGCGTATCGCCCAATTGATGTTCCAACCTGTGGTGCAAGTGGCACTGCAATTTGTGAATGAGTTCTCTACCGAGACCGAGCGTGGTACGGGTGGCTTTGGCAGCACGGGCAAGAACTAAGCTTTAAAGCTGGAGAAGGACGCGATGCGAAATGCCTTGTCGCAGTCAGCATCGCTCCTTCTTTAGTCCTGATGCTTTGCTTTAAAAACGTAGCAGCGCCACGATTCAGACTTACCCAGGCCAATTTCGGATTTCAATGCCATCTCCAAAAAAAGGTAATTCCAACGCCGAATTACCCACTTCAAATAAAACGGCGGCCCAGCTCCACCAACGCAACCGCCATCAGGGCCGTTACGACTTTGATGCCCTCATCAAAGAGACGCCCGAGCTGGCTGAATTCGTTTTTGTGAATCCCTACGGTGATCAAAGCATCAACTTCGCCGATCCGAATGCCGTCAAAACCCTGAATCGTGCTCTTCTGAAGAGTTTTTACGGCATAGCGCATTGGGATATTCCTGCCGATTACCTCTGTCCTCCTATACCGGGCCGGGCCGATTACGTGCACTATCTGGCCGATTTGCTGGCCAACAGCAATAAGGGAGCCATTCCCCGTGGTGAGGCAGTACGTGTCCTTGATATTGGCGTGGGCGCAAATGCGATCTACCCATTGATTGGCCATACTGAATATGGCTGGCAGTTTCTCGGGTCCGACATAGACGCTGATGCGCTAACTTCTGCACGAACCATTATTCATGCGAACCCAGGCTTGTCGGCTGCAATCAAATTGCGCCAGCAAAAATCCCCCAGACATATTTTCAAGGGCCTGCTAGGCGCGAATGATTACTTTGACCTGACGCTGTGCAACCCGCCCTTCCATTCGTCTCAGGAAGAGGCAGCAAGCGGCAGTCAACGTAAATGGCGTGGTTTGGGCAAGGCTGCACCCAAGCACAATACTCCTGTGCTGAACTTTGGTGGACAGAACACGGAGCTCTGGTGCGAAGGCGGTGAGGCGCTTTTCATCCGCCGCATGATAGAAGAAAGTGTCACCGTAGGCGAGCAAGTGCTTTGGTTCAGCACCTTGGTGTCCAAAGCATCGAATGTGCCCGGTGTGTTAAATGCCTTAAAAAAGGCTAAGGCGGTTAAGGTCAAAACCGTAGAAATGACGCAGGGACAAAAGCAAAGCCGCTTCGTGGCCTGGACTTTTCTGGACGCTGCGGCACAAGAGGCTTGGCGCAAGGAGCGCTGGAAATAGGCTCGTATCAAGTCGGGATGCTCGATACGCTGGTGGCATTAGCTGCAATCAGCTACCAAAGCTAAGATCCCGACTTCTAAACCTTTCACCGAACAACTACGCCCAGCAAACCCAAGCCTTAGCGCGCAAACGGATCAATCGTCGGATCACTGTTCCAGACATACTCGGTCCAATGCGCGATGCTTTCAGCTTGCTCACGGTTGTAAAGCTTCTCGACCAGGGCCAACGCCATATCCGTCCCCGCCGACACGCCCGAGGATGTGACGTACTTGCCATCAAACACCCAGCGGGCCTGTTTCAGCCAAAGCACATCCCCATCCTGAGCCACCGCAAAATCAAACGCCAGCTTGTTGGACGTAGCCCGCCGCTGCTTCAGAACACCCGCCTTGGCCAATAAAGCCGCCCCCGTACACACAGAAACCGTCCACTGCGTTGCCTTGTCCTGCTTCTGAATGAAGGCCAGCATGGCAGGGTTGTTGATTTCACTACGCGTTCCCATACCGCCGGGAACCATCAGAATGTCGAACTGCGGAGCCGTCTCGAAACTATAAGCGGCCTGTGTCTCTATCCCCTGCGACGAGCGAACCAGCCCACCCTGCTGAGACACCATGACCATCTCGTAATCCGGCATCCCACCCCACATTTCGACAGGCCCAAATACATCAAGAGTTTCAAACTGATCAAACAGCACAATGCCGATTTGTTTTTTTGTTGTGTTCTCTGCTGCGCTGGTGGATGTAGCCGATGCTGCCGTACCGCTCATGATGTGCCCCTTCATGGTTGAAACTGAATAACTTAGATCGTAGCTCGTACCAAACCACCATCAATAGATAAATTCTGACCCACGATAAAACCTGCGGCCTCACTGCACAAGAAGGCTCATGCGGCACCGAACTCACCGGACGTTCCAGCTCGCCCTGCCGGTACAGATGCAATCATTTTCTCTGCCACAGGCCCCAATTCCTGCTGGCGATCCGTCATGATGGTGCCGGGCAACAAGTTATTGATCGCCGCGTTATGCTGGGCTACTTCGCGAGACACACTGGTAACGAAACCAGTCAAAGCCATACGGGCAGCAGTAGATAACTCAAGGTTGGTCACTGGCGAACACACAGTTAACGATACGACCAAAGCGGCGGCTCACCATGCTTGGCAATACAGCCTGCTTTAACTCCACTGCTGCAAGGAAGTTTTGCTCCAATGCGGTTTGCCAATGAGAGGTTTCCAACTGAGCATAAGGCATAGACGGAGGCCCACCCGCGTTGGTCACCAGAATGTCGATGTCTGAGCGCGCGGCGGCTACGGCTTGTCTGTCGGCCGCCTGAGAAAGATCGGCGACTATCCATTTAGCTGCAATACCGGTAGGGGCTCCAATCTGTTTGGTGGGTTTGTACAACAGTAGTCACGAGTCGGGGGAATGCATTCTAAATCCGCTGTTTTTTTAGGTACGCTAGCTACTATCTGCAGAACAGCCTAACGGCGACATCCCGAGTTGCTATTGTAAAAATATTACAACTAGCCAGCATCCGCTCAAAACTCGTAACTGCTATTTGCTCCGCATCTATCCGGTGTTGTTCATAAATCTGCCCTTCGCCCCGTCTCGCTGACGTTTACGGGCGATAGGGCTGCCAACCTTCCAGCACGCGGAGTTGAGTCTGGCCTTTTACCCAGAGGATGCGCAACGACACACTGGTACGAGCCAAGACGAAGACGACTTATCAAATCGAGTACTGGAGGCGGTACAACGCCGGCCTTATTGCTCGGGGAAACAGGACGATGTGGATTAACCAAGGTCTATTGGCATCGTCCGGCGTGAGTGTATCCAAACGTGGCCGTCCCAACCTCTACCCAAATGCAGAATACCGATGCTGCTCCGCCTGAAGATATTTAGTTAGGACACATGGAGACAAACCAGCGTTACCACCCTCGCTCGCCGGTCTAAGATCTGATGTATTGGCTTGAGACACTCACGGGCCATTGTCTGTGGGTGTGCAAGATCGGTGCTCAGGCGACCGAAGTGGCCATCCTAACACATCGCCTGATTTGCCATCAACGGCATTAATGCGTCCTTAAACTCGATCTATGCAACAACGCCGATTCAGTCTCCTATCTATGGGAGGGGAGAAGATTTATAATTATTTCTAGATAAATAACTTAGTACGACCTAATTTTAAAACCTTTTTTCGTCTTCCACTCCCTCTCTAATTTACACCATCTCATTTAGTTACAACCTATCCCCCATCTTCCTAGCCGTGAAAAAACCCCGGACCAATTATTTCCTATATTCGTATGCATCATGCAAAAGTCGTTTAATCACCTCCTGGTTCTTATTGAAACTAGAAGGTGTTAATCGTATACGACTTCTTCCCCATCGGCTGTCATAATCCATAATATCCAGCTCTGAATCTTCGCCTAAAACCTCGTTAACAGTAGTCTGCATTTCCTCTTGAGGGACCTTAAACTCTAATATTAAAACGCTGCGCCTTGGCCTAATGGTTGCAAAGTTGTACGCACTTCCGTTTAACCAGAAACCAATATAATGTTTGTTATAACTGAGCTGTAAATTCGAATCAAAAGTGTGCGTTAGTTGAAAAATTTGATCAACTACCTCCATTGTGCTTTTAGAGCTTCGTTCTGTTTCCCAGAAATTCCTATTCGTTGGCTCAGCGACCTCCTCATCTTCCCCTACGGCTCCAAGTCGCACAGCATCCAAAACCTTAGTAAAACTCAAGCTAATCCCATCAGGATGATCATAGGCAGAAACTTGTAGAGCTATAAGGGGAATATGTCCATTGAATAACGTGATTACATTTAAAAAACGTGAGGTAATATCTTCTGCGATGATGACTGCAGTATGGTCATATTGCGGATATCGTTTTCGTTCTATGTCCCAATATTCAAGCGTTCGGATAATATGCGATTCATCTGTTGCTCCCAATTGAATTTCAACTTCATACCTAGCCTTACTCTCAGGGTCTTGCAAGAGCAAATCTAGTCGTCCCGCTCCAATTTGTCGCCGCTCTTTATCACGAACAACCAGCTCACCCAAACAAAGCAAAGAAGGGTCATCACTAATTATTTCTTGCAACCATCGTTCAGTAATCGTCGAATGGTTTTTTAAGCTAATCCTATTTAATTTTATATGCTTCATGTAGATTACAATCTAAATAATTCAATTAATAGCAGATCCCGCTACTCTACTTGAGATCAAAAATCAATAACAGGTAAAATCAACTAAATCCATCTAGGCAACTAGTTGTTTAGACCTGAACATTTCCGCTCTGTAGTTCTAGGGCTAACCTCAATAATGCATTGAAACCTATGAGCAACTAAGCAGATTACGCTGAACCGGTCCCCAAAAAAAAGGAAAAGGAACGATCTTAAAGGTAGAGTTTTCCAATTTCAATACTTAGAGGATTTTGCATCAAGACTGCGCTCTTTACCGGCAGCCAAGTCATCGTCATCTTAAAGCAGGCCGAATCTAGTACGCCCGTACCTGAGCTTTGTCGTGAACATGGCATGAGTAGCGCTTCGTTCTACAAATGACGTATCAAGTACGAAGGCATGAATGCCGGCTTGATGCCACGCAGGAAGGAACTGGAGGCGGAGAACACACGCCTGAAGATATGTATACAAAAGAACAATAAAAGACGAAATCCAGAAGAAAGCAATTGAAAAAAGTAGTGAGGCCATTTAATCGACGTTAGATGGCACAACTAGCGCTCAAGGAGTTTGCACCCAACATCCATCTGGCTTGCGATGCGTTTAGCATCAGCGAGAAATGCTACCAGTATCAAACCGCGTAAACGTCTGATATGTGAGTAACCTAAACCCTTGGCAGGCCGTAAGCACCCAATAAATCTGGTCCATAGATCTTATGCAGGACCAGTCTACCGACGGGTGCGGCATTCGGCTATTAAATATCATTGAAGGCTACAACCGCGAAAGCTTATGTATCGATGAGGACTTCTCGCTGCCGGCGTTAAGCGTGATTCGTGCACTTAAGCAAGTCATGGAATGGCGCGGGTGTCCAAAAATAATTCGCTGTGACAACAGTCTGGAGTATGTGGGCTCAACTCTGGTGCTGTTTCAGAAAAAGCCCATATCCAACTGCAATTAATTCAACCTAGCACATCGGAGGAGAACGCCTATATCGAACGGTTTAACAGAACCGCTCGCTACGAATGATTGTCCCACTATCACTGGGATACTCTGGATCACATTCAACGCGTCGCCACGCAGTGGATGTGGTTCTACGCCTAAATAGAACCTCAGGTGGATTCACCCCAAAATAGTGGAGCCCGCCATGGCCACATAGCGTTCCTACTTCTCGCAATCGTTAAAAATGGGGAGGAGTACCAGTCGAAAGCAGCACCTATAATTTTAGTTAGAACTACCTATCTTGGCACAAAAATCAAAAAAGCCAATCAGCTAGTGCTAATTGGCTTTTTTCTAGGCCTGAAACTCACTTACGCCGCAAAATCCTCTTCCCCCAAATAAGCCGCCCTCACCTTCGGATCATGCAGCAACTGCGCGGCCGGGCCTTCCAGGATAATCCGCCCCGACTCCATCACATATCCCCGATCTCCCAGCTCTAGCGCCAAGCGCGCATTCTGCTCAATCAGCAAAATCGTCACGCCTTCCTTAGCAATCGTCTGGATCAGCTCAAAAATCCGTTCGACCATGATGGGAGCCAAACCCATTGAAGGCTCATCCAGCAGCAGCAATGAAGGCCGGGAAATCATCGCCCGTCCCATTGCCACCATCTGTTGCTCCCCGCCAGACAAAGTCCCTGCCGATTGTTTTTTACGCTCGGCCAGACGCGGGAACAGGGTATAGATACGCTCGATATCCTGGCGTACTTCGTGGTGATCCTTGCGGGTATACGCCCCCATGGCCAGGTTTTCTTCAATCGTCAGTTGCGGAAAAATCCCCCGCCCTTCCGGCACCATGACCACGCCACGTCTCACCAACTGATGCGATGGCAGGCCGACGATGCTTTCACCTTGATGTTCGATCTGCCCCGCAGCGGCAGGCACCAGACCTGTGATGGCTCGCAACGTGGTGCTTTTACCGGCGCCGTTCGCACCGATCAGACAAACCAGTTCGCCCTTGCCCACTCGCAGATCCAGGCCGCGTACCGCCCGGATGCCGCCATAAGCTACATCCAGACCCCGAATATCCAGCATCAACGGTTCTGTGCTCATGCCTTTTCCTCTTCAACGGTAATGCCCAGCTCTTTGGCTGCACCTGCGCCCAGATAGGCTTCGATCACGCGTGGGTTATGTTGGACTTCGGCGGGTTTGCCTTCGGCCAGTACTTTGCCGTATTCCAGCACCAGAACTCGATCACACAGGCCCATGACCAGCTTCATGTCGTGTTCGATCAGCAGGACGGTAATGCCGTCGCCACGGATTTTTTCTATCAGCTGGCGCAGGACTACGGTCTCGGACGGGTTCATGCCGGCAGCGGGTTCGTCCAATGCCAGAAGCATAGGATCGGTTGCCAATGCACGGGCAATTTCCAGGCGGCGCTGGTCGCCGTAGGACAAGGAGCGCGCAATCTCGTTAGCGTGCTGGGCAATGCCTACGTAATCCAACAGCTCGTAGGCGCGGGCCTCGATCTGTTCTTCTTCCTGACGGGTAGCTCGGTTACGCAACACCGCCCCCAACACGCCTGCTCGGGTGCGGACGTGGCGACCGATCATGACGTTTTCCAGGGCAGACAGGCTGCCGAACAAGCGGATGTTCTGGAAGGTACGCGCAAAACCGGATTCAGCGATTTGATGGGGTTTGCAATCGGTCAGGTTGCGGCCTGCAAAGGTGCAGCGGCCCGACTCGGGGATGTACAAGCCTGTCATCACGTTGAACAGCGTGGTTTTACCGGCACCATTCGGGCCGATCAGACCGTAGATATCGCCTTTACGGATGCTGAAGCTGACTTCAGACAAGGCCTGCAAACCGCCGAAGCGTTTGGACAAGCCTTCTGCCTGCAACAGCACCTCGCCGTCTTTTACTTGTTGGTTCATGCTCAGACTCATGCTTGCACCTGCTTCATTTTGCGTTCACGACGGCGCACTGCAGAGGGCCACAGGCCTTCGGGGCGGTAAATCATGACCAGTACCAGGGCAAAGCCGAACAACAGCATACGGATGCCGTCCGGGTCCAGGATCACGTCACCAAACACGCTTTGCTGCAGGGGCACGACGACGGAGCGCAGCAACTCGGGGAATACAGAGAGCAGCAAAGCGCCAACGATCACGCCGGGGATATGGCCCATACCACCCAGCACCACCATGCACAGCACGGAAATGGACTCGGTCAGGCTGAAACTCTCCGGGCTAACGAAGCCTTGCATGGAGGCAAACAAGCCACCGGCCACACCACCAAACGTTGCACCCATGGCAAAGGCCAGCAGTTTGACGTTACGGGTATTGATGCCCATGGCCTTGGCAGCGATTTCATCTTCGCGGATCGCTTCCCAGGCGCGCCCAATGCGGGAGTGCTGCAGACGCACGCAGATGAACACAATCAGCAGCGTGATCAGCAGAAGCAGGTAATAGTATTTTTCTGGCCCGGTTATCCGTATGCCAAAGAGGGTTTCCGCCTTGCCAAAGATGAAGTCGCCAATCTTGAAGGTATCGACCCGGTTGATCCCTTGTGGACCGTTGGTGATGTTGACTGGCGCATCCAGGTTGTTCATGAAGATGCGGATAATTTCACCGAAGCCCAGGGTCACAATCGCCAGATAGTCGCCCCGCAAGCGCAGGACTGGAAAGCCCAGTAGCACACCGAATACGGCGGCCAGAGCGATACCGGCTGGCAGCACCATCCAGAACGGCAGGTGCAGACCAAAATGCGGCGATGCCAGCATGGCCCAGGCATAGGCGCCTACGGCATAGAAAGCGATATAGCCCAGATCCAGCAGACCGGCAAAACCCACCACGATGTTCAGGCCCAGGGCCAGCATCACGTACAGCAGGGCAAAGTTCAGGGTGCGAATCCAGCTTTGCCCCGCCATACCCAGCACGAAGGGCAGAATAGCCAGCACCACACCAATCAGCAGCGCACCAACCCAGACTTTAGCGGGCGTTGCGGGGCGCTGCTTGGAGCCAGCGCCACTTAATGTTTGATTCAGACTCATGCGCGATCTCCCACACGTTCACCCAACAGGCCCGAGGGACGGAAAATCAGCACCAAGATCAGCACGATAAAAGAGAACACATCCTGATAGTTACTGCCAAAGACCCCATTGGTCAGGTCACCGATGTAGCCTGCGCCCAGAGCTTCGATCAAGCCCAGCAGCAAGCCACCCAGCATGGCACCACCCAAATTACCAATGCCACCCAGAACGGCGGCGGTAAAGGCTTTCAGGCCCAGCATGAAGCCCATGGTGTATTGGGCGACACCGTAGTAGGTCACAATCATGACGCCCGCGACGGCAGCCAAGGCCGAGCCAATGACAAAAGCGGCGGAAATCACGGTATTGATGTTCACCCCCATCAAGCCAGCCACTTCGCGGTTCTGGGCGGTTGCACGCATGGCGGTGCCCAGACGGGTGCGGTGCACCAGCACCATCAGGCCGGACATGATCGCAGCGGCACCACCGATAATCAGAATTTGCAGCAAGCTGATGCGCGCGTCGCCCAGCTGGAACACCATGGGTTCAATAATGTGCGGGAAGCTCAGGTAATTGCGCCCCCAGATCATCATGGCCAGGTTCTGCACAATAAAAGACACACCAATAGCGGTGATCAGTGCAGCCAGACGGGGCGCACGACGCAAGGGGCGATACGCATAACGCTCGGCAGTCCAGCCTATGCCCATGCAGACGGGGATAGCGGCCAAGAGGGCCAACCCCACCATCAACCAGGCGGACAGGCCTGCCGGGTCCGCGCCGACCAGCGATAACACCACTGTCGTGGCCAGCATCGCCCCAACCATGACTACATCACCATGCGCAAAATTAATCAGGCCAATAATTCCATACACCATGGTGTAGCCCAGCGCCACCAGGGCGTAGACACTGCCCACGGTCAGGCCATTTATTAGTTGTTGTATCAGGATTTCCATAGATTGGGACTCGTGGTCATTGCTCCCTGCCCCGGCGCACGGCGATAGAACAGGGAGCGTGGGCCTGCCAAACACAGGCCACGGTAAAGATGAGCCCCGAAGGGCTCAAACTGCAGGATCAGAGACGCTTAGTTAGCCTGGCTGACCATGGTTTTCACCATCGTCCACTTGCCATCCTTAACTTCGTAGATGGTGACAGCGATTTCTTTCAGATCGCCGTTCTGGTCGTAGGCAATGTTGCTACTGGTTGCGCCGTTGCGCTTCAAGGCAGCCAGCTTGGGCAGGTAGTCTTCTGCTTTGGAAGAGCCGGCTTCTTTCATGGCAGTGATCATGTTCCAGGCGCCATCGTAGGCGTACGGAGCGTAAACACCGGGCTCAGCCTTGAAGCGGGCCTGGTAGTCCTTGGCGAACTTTTCGCCAGCCGCCATGGTGGACAGCGGCACACCAGCCAGGGACGCGTAAGTGCCGTTGGCAGCATTACCAGCCAGACGCAGGAAGGTGTCGCTGCGTGTCATTTCACCCGAAACCAACGGTGCCTTGATGTCCAGCGTCTGCATCTGACGCTTCATGGGGCCGGATTGCGCATCCAGACCACCAAAGAAGATGGCATCGGGTGCCTTGGACTTGATGTTGGTCAGAATGGAGGTGAAGTCGTTGGCTTTGTCCGTGGTGTATTCACGGGCCACGATCTGGCCACCTGCTTTTTCTACCGCACGGGCAACCTGGTCAGTCAGACCTTGGCCATAAGCGGTACGGTCGTCGATCAAGGCTACCTTCTTGGCAGCCAGATCCTTGACGATGAACTGACCCACAGCGGCACCTTGCTGGGTGTCGCTGGTCATCATGCGGAAGGTGTTGTCGTAACCTTGCTGGGTGTACTCAGGCGAGGTTGCCATGGCGATCTGGGGGATGCCCGCGTCGTTGTACACACGCGAAGCAGGAATCGTGGTGCCCGAGTTGAAGTGGCCCAATACGCCATCAACACCGTCGTCCACAATTTGCTGAGCCACCTGAACCGCCGTACGCGGGTCAGCCTGGTCATCCTTGGCCACCAGTTCAAAACGGGCGGTTGCGCCATCAATTTCAATTTTCTGGGCGTTGGCCTCTTCCAGAGCCAGCACCAGGCCATTGCGCATGTCTTCACCGTAGTGAGCCTGCGGGCCGGTCAAGGGGGCGGAAAAGCCCAGCTTGATTACCTTGTCAGCGGCAAAAGCAGGACTGGCTGCCAATGCACCAAAAACCGCGGTCGAAACCAAGGCCAATTTAAAGCTCGTGATGGACTGCATATTGTTCTCCTTCGTTTTTTAATATAGCCGCGCTACATGCCGGCCCGTGCCGTGAGAATGAACGCAGGGCCGCCGCTCCAGGTGAAATGTGCGACCAAACGTGTGCATAGAAATGGGTGCCATCTGATGTCAACCGACCATCATCAAACTGGCATTGCCCCCAGCTGCCGCTGTATTGGTACTGACCGAGACTTCGCGCAACAAACGCTCGACGAGGTAAGTCGCGCCCCCCTCCAATTCCTGCGTCAACAGCCCTTGAACCCCAACAATGGGGCCACGGCGTTCAGCCACTTGTCCCAACACTTGCCGGAGTTCGTCGCTGTCGCCTTCAAACAAAACAGCATCATAATCTGCCTCACCCAAATCGGACATGGCAATTTGCTCGGCAGGCGCGTCCTGCCAGCCCCCCAGACCCAAACGGTCCAGCAAGATGGCCTGATTGCCGCTGCGTGCGCAGGCCTCGCGCTGAGCTTGCCAGCCGTGCACGCTGACAGGCATGCACAGAACGCGACCTCGTGGGTGCAACTGATAAATATTGGACTCGCCCGTCGGACCAGGCAAGACCGCGCCCTGCTCCTGCCAAGCTTGCAAAGGCAGGTTCTGCGGGCAACGGCTAAGCAGTCGGCGCAAGTACAAGGGGCCGCCTGCTTTGGGGCCTGTACCCGACAAGCCCTCACCACCGAAAGGCTGTACGCCCACCACCGCGCCCACCATATTGCGGTTCACATAGACGTTACCAGCGTGAATGCGCGAAACGACACGCTCCACGGTTTCATCCAGACGGGTGTGAACGCCAAAGGTCAGTCCGTAACCACGTTCGTTGATCTGATTGATCAGGCTGTCCAGCTCGCTACGCTTGAAACGCATCACGTGCAGAACGGGACCGAAAATTTCGCGTTCCAGATCCTTGACCTGCTCGATCTCGATAATGGTCGGCAAGACAAAGGTACCTGTCAGGCTGCGGCTTTGCTCACTTTGCGTGATACGGAAACCAGCCTCGCGCATGGCGCTGATGTGCTCTTCGATACCGGAGCGGGCTTCTTCATCAATCACCGGACCTACATCCGTGCTGAGCAGGTCGGGATTGCCCACGCTCAGCTCCTGCATGGCACCGTTGAGCATGTTCAGCACACGCTCGGCCACATCTTCCTGAATGCACAGCAGCCGCAAGGCGGAACAACGCTGGCCTGCCGAGTCGAAAGCAGAATTCAGCACATCAAACACCACCTGCTCAGGCAAGGCCGAGCTGTCGACCACCATGGCATTCAAGCCACCAGTTTCTGCAATCAGCGGGACGGCCTGACCGTCTGCCGTCAGGCGTTTAGCCAATTGACGATTCAAGCCCATGGCAACGGCGGTCGAGCCGGTAAACATCACAGCATTAACCTTCTCACTGGCCGCCAAAGGCGCGCCCACGGATGGGCCATCACCAGGCAGGAGCTGCAAGGCGCCGGGAGCAATCCCTGCCTTGTGCAGCAGCTCGACAGCGGCCGCCGCAATCAGGCAGGTTTGTTCAGCAGGCTTGGCCAGGACGACGTTGCCTGCAGCCAGAGCCGCCGAGACCTGGCCCAGGAAAATAGCCAAGGGGAAGTTCCAGGGGCTGATGCACAGCACCACACCCACAGGACGGTACTCATCATTATCAAAGTCGCGCAGAACTTGCCCGGCGTAATAGCGCAGGAAGTCCACCGCTTCACGCACTTCGGCAATCGCATTCGCATAGGACTTGCCGGCTTCACGCACCAGCAGGCCCATCAAGTCCTGCATATTGTCTTCCAGCAATTGGGCGGCTTGCTGCAGGGCGGCGGCACGCTCTTCTACCGGCGTGGCCTGCCAAATTGGCGCATAGTGGCTGGCGGCTTCCAGAGCCTGCTCCACATCCTGCGCGGTGGCGTACATGACCTGCCCCACCACATCCTGATGATTGGCCGGATTACGCACAATCGCTGCCTTGGACTCATCCCAGACCGGACTGCCCTGACCCAGGATAGGCTGAGCCTGACGTGGCAAGGCAGCGGTTTGCATCAAGGTGGCGGCCAAAGAGCCCAGGCGATGCTCATTGCTTAAATCCAGACCAGCCGAGTTCAAGCGCTGCTCGGCATCCCAGTACAACTGGCGCGGCAGAGGAATCTTGTCGTGTGGACGCCCCAAAGGTTGCAGGCTCAAGGCCTGGGCCACGGGGTCGGCAATCAGTTGCTCCATGTTCACATCGGCATCGCCAATCTGATTCACGAAGGAGGTATTGGCACCGTTTTCCAGCAGGCGACGCACCAGATAAGCCAGCAAGGTTTCGTGAGAGCCGACGGGTGCGTAGATACGGCAAGGACGGTTCAGCTTGCCATCCTTGATCGGGCCGACGACTTCGTCGTACAGATCCTCGCCCATGCCGTGCAGGCACTGGAACTCATATTGGCCGGTGTAGTAGTTCTGACCGGCCATCACGTAAATGGCGGCCAGGGTTTGTGCATTGTGTGTCGCAAACTGCGGGTAGACGGCTTCCGGAGCCTGCAGGAGCTTACGAGCGCAAGCCAGATAAGACACGTCCGTGTGCACCTTGCGGGTGTAGACGGGGTAGTCTTCCAGACCATCAACCTGGGCACGTTTGATTTCCGAATCCCAGTACGCGCCTTTCACCAGGCGCAGCATCAAGCGGTGACCGCTGCGACGGGCCAGATCAATCAGATAATCAATGACAAAAGGCGCGCGCTTTTGATAGGCCTGCACCACAAAACCAATGCCGTTCCAACCTGCCAAAGACGGGTCGAAACACAGCTTGTCCAGCAAGTCCAAGGACACTTCCAGACGGTCCGCTTCTTCTGCGTCAATGTTCAGCCCCACATCGTAGTGGTGAGCCAGTTGCGCCAGGGACAACAAGCGCGGGAACAGTTCACGCATGACGCGATCACGCTGGGAGCGGCTGTAGCGCGGGTGCAATGCAGACAGCTTGATGGAAATGCCAGGACCTTCGTAAATCCCGCGGCCCTGACTGGCACGACCAATCGCATGGATCGCTTGCTCGTATGCCTGGTAGTAACGCTGCGCATCTTCCGCTGTCGTCGCGGCCTCGCCCAGCATGTCGTAGGAATAACGGAAGCCCTGCTCTTCAAATTTGCGGCTATTGGCCAGCGCCGAGGCAATGGTTTGCCCGGTCACGAACTGCTCGCCCATCATGCGCATGGCGACATCCACGCCTTTGCGGATCAGGGGCTCACCGCCCTTGCCGATCATGCGGGTCAAGGCGGAGGACAAATTCTTTTCGCTATTCACGCTGACCAAACGACCTGTCAGCATCAACCCCCAGGTAGCAGCATTCACGAACAGCGAGGGGGACTCGCCCATGTGCGCCCGCCAGTCACCGTGGCTGATCTTGTCGCGAATCAAGGCATCACGTGTGGCGCGGTCAGGGATACGCAGCAAGGCTTCAGCCAGGCACATCAAGGCCACGCCTTCCTGGCTGGACAGGGAAAATTCCTGGATCAGCCCTTCTACACCACCGCCACGACGCTTGGCGCGCAGGGCTTTGACCAAACGAGCGGCCAGCTCCTGGGCACGCGCACTTTGAGAGGAACGCGCTGCACTCAGCAGCAAAGGCAAGCAATCGGTTTCTGGACGGCGGTAGGCGGCGGTAATGGCAGCGCGCAACACGCTTTGCGGTTGCACATCTTGAGCAAAGCCATAAAACGGGATGGATGGCATCAGCACACCTTCCTCGGTGGCTTCGGAATCGCCGCCGCTCAGCAGAGCTAATTCGCTAGGCAGCACACCTCGTTCTATGCCTTCGATATAGGACAACAAAGCCTGCTTGTGCAGCCAGTGCGGGGTGCATTGCAACTGATCAGCCGCACGTCGCAGACGCTCGCGCAGTTCTATATCGACTTTAATCCCTAAGGTTGTGCTCGCCATGCTTCTTATCCCGGTTACGCTTTGTTGACTGCGATAAGCCGAAATAATACTGACGGTTAACCCAAATTCGTATTCAGGCTAACCCGCACAGGAAAAAGTTAACCACCAGGGTTAACTGACGCAGAGCATGGCCTTGCCAAGGTCAACCGGGACGGATTTACCTTGCATTTGCGCAGCCAGTGCATCCGCCCAGCGCTGCTGCAATTGGCGATGCGCCTGCACCAGCTCGGGTACCGAGGAGGCAGGTTCGGAATCCAACCAGCGGCATTGCTGAGTCTTGCCCTCAAAACCAAGCGGCGTCAGGGTCCAGCTCAACTCCAGCGTAGCGCGCTCGCCATAGACAGACTCGAAGCGCTGTACCAGCACATCAATCTGCCAGAGCGGTGTTTTCGCAGCAGCGCTGGCCAGTTGCGGAACGCCCAGCCTATCCTGTAAACCGGACGCCAAGGCCAGAGACATTTCATCGGGCAACGGCGATGCCCACTGGCTATCGTTGAGCAGGTTAACCTGCCCGCCCGCCATCTGCGTCAGCACAAAGGATCGACGGTCCAATTGAGCAGGCACATCCATGCGTCGCAGCTGAAAGCCCTTCCACACTTGCGTGGAAGGAGCCGCAGCCGCCGGAGCGGCATTGGAGGCTTGCAAGGTGTAGTACGTGGGTGTGGTCGAGGCGCAAGCCGTCAGCAAACCGGCGAACGCCACGGGAATCAGAAAACGAGACATCATGGCGCAGGCTCCGGCAGCACGTCAGGGGAACGGCCTCGCAAGACCGCCGAGGGCTGGCTTTGCAAGGTATCGCTTAAATCACGCAGGGATCGCAAGGAGCGCTTCAGCTCGCTCAAGGTTTGATCCACAGAAGTATTGAAGGAAGAGTCCGAGTCCAGCATGGCGCCCAGCTTCTGAACCGCCGCGTCCATGGATTTGAGCGCACCATTTAGTTGCGGCACTGTCGTCTTGTCCAGCTGCTTGAGCACCTGACCCAGCTCCGTCAGCCCGCTTTGCAGGTTCTTGCCAATCTGATCGAAGGGGATAGCGGCAATCTTGGTCACGATATCGCTGACCTGCTCCTGCAAACGGTCGAAGTCGCCCGCAATGACGGGCACCACCAATGGCTTGGCGTTTTCATCAAAGTCCGCTTCAGGCGCTTTGTCGAAGAATTCCAGGGCAATGTACTGCTGACCGGTAATCAGGCTGGCAGGACGCAACTGACCACGCAGACCACGTTCCACCATTGGCTTGAACAAGGCCGTCATCGGATCTTTTTCATCCGGATGGATTTCCACAACACGCTCATACAAACGACCAAAGCGTTGCGGATAGATACGCGCTTTGACCAGGGCAAAGAAGCGTTTGCGCTCAAAGTCGAACTCCAGATCCACGTCGTAGACCTGACCCAGCTCCAGGCCACGGAACTCAACCTTGGAGCCCGGAACCAGACCTCGCACGGACTGATGGAAGTGGAAGCGCAGCTCGACGGCCGGGCCATCCGGCTCGGCCATGGCGCGATCCTGGGTGGAGAACAATTCGTACTGCGTATCAGCAGCGGCGACATCGGTAGGCTCGCCTTCCATCTGATCAAAGGCCAAGCCACCTGCCAGGGCAGAAACCAGAGAATGCGTACGCACATTGAAGCCAGTGGAATCCAGGGACATATTCACACCGCTGACGTTCCAGAAGCGCGAGCCCTGTGTCACGAATTTATCGTTGGGCGCATCTACAAACACCTGCACACGTACCCCATCGCCCTCTTCGTTCAACTCATAACTGCTGACCTGCCCCACCTGTATGCCCTTGTAGTACAAGGGCGAGCCCAGATCCAGCGAGCCCAATTCGGGCGCAGTCAGCACGTAACGTTTACCGGCACGGCCACTGGTCACTTCGGGCGGGCTTTCCAAGCCTACAAATTCCAGTTGTTCGCCCTTTTTGTCTGTTTCAAAAGGCGCGTCTACGCCGATATACACACCCGATAGCAAGGTCCCCAGGCCCGAGACACCACTCAAACCCAAGCGTGGACGCACAACCCAAAAGCGCGTGTCTTTTTGTGTGATGAACTCCGAACCATCCCGCTCCAACTGAGCCGTCACGATCACCCCTTTGCGATCGGGGGCCACCTGAATATCGGAGATTGTGCCCACATCCACCTCGCGATACCGCAGCTTGGTCTGGTCTACCGCCAAGCCTTCGGCTGAGTCGAAGCTGATCGTGATGCGAGGCCCGGTCAACATCCAGTTTCGCAATACCAAGGACGCTCCCACCAGGGCAGCCGCAATAGGCAAAATCCAGATCCAGGAGAATCGGGATCGCTGGGAGGGGATCAGTTTGGGCTGTGCGGGCTCGGTCTGACCATCAGGCGGGTTAGTTGTTGGATCGTGCACCTTGTTTCCTTCAGGAAGTCGCCTGTGATGCAGGCGGAGACGGCTTTTGTTGCGGTTCTATACGTTGTTCTTCGTGGGTATCCTGGTCCCATCCTTGCCGAGGGTCGTAGCTGAGCGCAGCCAGCATGGTCAAGACCACCACCATGCCAAAGCTCAAGGCCCCTGCCCCAGGAATAATCTGCGACAGGCCGGGGAAGTTGGCCAAGGCCGCCATCAGGACCACCACAAATACGTCCAGCATGGACCATTGACCAATCAGCTCGACCATATCGTAAATGCGATTGCGTTGACGCTGTACCGCATTGCCCCGCCAGCGACGTCCCAACAACAGGATCATCAACGCCAGGAGCTTGGTAATGGGAACGACAATACTGGCGATAAACACGATCAGCGCCAGGTCCCAGGAACCCAGTTGCCAGAGCTCAATGACACCCCCCAGAATCGTATGGGCGCTACTACCCAGAATGCTGCGCAGTTCCATGACAGGCAGGATATTGGCAGGAATATAGAACACGCAGGCCGTCAGCACCAGAGCGGCCACCCGTGTGCGGCTATTGGGCTTGCGTTTATGCACAGTTGCACCACAACGGTCACAGTCCGGTTTCTGGCTGGACTGCACAAAGCCACAGTGGGTACAGGCACTCCAGGTTGGATGCTCTTTCAAGACCTGCCGGGTCGAAACCGGCACCAGATCGCGATCCTCTGCCCAGCGCCACAAGCGCCCCGCCGTAATACGGCTCAAGCCGGTCAGCAGGAAGGTCAGAGCAAAAAAGGCGTACAGACCTGGCGCAATCGTCAAATGACCGATCCCGGCAAATTTCACCATGGCCACAATCAAGCCCAGGAACAGCACAGCCGTCATGGACCAATGCTCCAGATGACTCAAGGCCCGCAGCCCAATACCGAAATCGCCCGGCAAGGGCTTTTCCCTGGCAATCAGGCCCAAGGCCCAGAATTGGAAAATCAGTTGAAACAGCGGCAGCCAGAAACCCACCAGCCCCGCCATGACGGACAAGCCCCAATACCCTTGCTGCCAGATCAGCAACAGGGCTTTGGGAAACGTGGGCGACACTGTTTTACCCGCCATGCTCAAATAGACGACGGGAAACAGATTGGCAATCAGAAAAAGGATGAAAACCGCCAAGACTAGCGCTTGCCATTCACGTGGTGAAAAGCGGCTGTGGCGGTAAAGTTCGGTATCGCAACGCACACAACGAGCGAGCCCCGCTCCTTGAACGGGGACTCGCTCGTGTACGGTGTCACAGTGCGTACAGACGATTAAGGGGCGCGATGCCCTCACGGCTTAGTCGACTAGTTCCGGCTCGGGACGCGAAGAAGCCTTGCTGCCGGGCTCATCAGGTCCTGATGAAGGATATTCCAGTACCACCTCGCCATTCTCGTCCAGATCAACCTCGACCTGGCCACCATCGACCAGACGACCAAACAGCAGCTCGTCGGCCAGAGCACGGCGAATGGTGTCCTGAATAAGCCTGTGCATTGGGCGGGCACCCATGGCGGGATCGAAGCCCTTGGCCGCCAGATGCTCGCGCAAGGCGTCCGAGAAGGACACTTCGACGCGCTTCTCGTGCAACTGGTTTTCCAGCTGCATCAGGAACTTGTCCACCACGCGCAGGATGATGTCGCGCGACAAAGGCTTGAAGCCAATAATCGCGTCCAGACGGTTGCGGAACTCTGGCGAGAAGTGACGCTTGATGTCCTGCATTTCATCACCCGAGCGCTGGGGCTGGGTAAAGCCAATGCTGGTCTTGTTCAGCGCTTCGGCACCGGCGTTGGTGGTCATGATCAGGATGACGTTGCGGAAATCGGCCTTGCGGCCATTGTTATCCGTCAACGTGCCGTGATCCATCACCTGCAGCAGAATGTTATAGACGTCCGGGTGCGCTTTCTCGATCTCGTCCAACAGCAGCACGCAGTGGGGCTGTTTGGTCACGGCTTCGGTCAGCAAACCACCCTGGTCAAAGCCCACATAGCCTGGAGGCGCACCAATCAGGCGCGACACGGTGTGACGCTCCATGTACTCGGACATATCAAAGCGCAGCAGCTCTACACCCAGCACAAAGGCCAGCTGACGCGCCACTTCGGTTTTACCCACGCCAGTCGGGCCGGAGAACAGGAAGGAGCCGATAGGCTTGTCGGGCAGACCCAGACCGGAGCGCGCCATCTTGATGGCCGCTGCCAGGGCGTCAATTGCCACATCCTGACCAAACACCACCGATTTCAGATCGCGTGCCAAGGTTGCCAACTTATTGCGATCGTCGCTGGAGACTGTCTGGGGCGGAATACGCGCAATACGCGACACCGTGGCCTGGATGTCGGCCTTGCCAATAACCTTTTTCTGCTTGGAGCGTGGCAGCAAGCGCTGCGCTGCACCGGCCTCGTCGATGACGTCGATGGCCTTGTCGGGCAGGAAGCGGTCGTTGATGTAACGGGCCGACAACTCCGCCGCCGCCGTCAGGGCAGCTGCCGAGTAACGCACGCCGTGGTGCTCTTCAAAATTGGACTTCAAACCACGCAGAATCTGGATGGTCTGCTCCACCGTAGGTTCGGCCACATCAATTTTCTGGAAACGACGCGACAAGGCGTGGTCTTTTTCGAAAATTCCGCGGTATTCCGAGTAGGTGGTCGCACCCAGACACTTGAGCTGACCGGAGGACAGCGCAGGCTTGAGCAGGTTGGACGCATCCAGCGTACCGCCCGAAGCCGAGCCGGCTCCGATCAGTGTGTGGATTTCGTCGATAAACAAAATGGACTGTGCCGTTTCCTTGAGCTGCTTGAGCACCGCCTTCAGACGTTGCTCGAAGTCGCCCCGATATTTGGTACCGGCCAGCAAGGCACCCATATCCAGCGCGTAAACACGCGCTTCGCTAAGAATGTCCGGCACGTCACCACGCTGAATGCGCAGCGCCAAGCCCTCGGCAATCGCGGTTTTACCCACGCCAGCCTCCCCGACCAGCAAGGGGTTGTTCTTGCGGCGACGGCACAGCACCTGGATGACACGCTCCACTTCCTTTTCACGGCCAATCAAGGGGTCAATACGCCCCAGGCTGGCTTCGGTATTCAGGTCGGTAGCGTAGAGATCCAGCGGAGATTTCTGGGCGTCCGAGCGGGTATCCGCTTCCGCCGCTGCGGCAGCCTTGGGAGGCTCAGGAGCAGCGGGTTCCGGATTGGCCTTGGTGATACCGTGCGAGAGGAAATTGACCACATCCAGGCGCGAGACGCCTTGTTGCTGCAGGTAATACACTGCATGCGAGTCTTTTTCCCCGTACATCGCCACCAGCACGTTGGCGCCGGAAACCACATTTTTCCCGGAGTTGCTGGACGATACGTGCATGATGGCACGTTGTATCACACGCTGAAAACCTAAGGTGGGCTGGGTATCGACCTCGCCTTCGCCAGGGAATGTGGGCGTATTCTCGTTAATGAATTTACGCAGATTCTGGCGCAGTGCATCAATATCGGCAGCACATGCTTTCAACACCTCCAGGGTGGAGGCGTTATCGAGCAGGGACAACAGCAGATGCTCTACCGTGATGAATTCATGGCGCGCGGCACGAGCCTCGACAAAGGCCATGTGTAGACTGACTTCAAGTTCTTCGGAGATCATGCTTCCTCCTACACGGCAAGAGTAAAACTAGGGGTTAAAGCTATTCTATGACTAATTTGCCTGATCTGAACAATACGGTAAACCATTAAATGGTCAAGCATCAGGCACCGGCTCCATCACACACTGCAAAGGGTGCTGTCGCGACTGCGCCAGTTGTCGCACAATTTCCACCTTGGTGGCGGCAATGTCGCGTGGATACACACCACAGACCGCCCGACCCTCGTAATGTACTTTAAGCATAAGCTGTTCGGCCTGCTCCGGGGTCTTGGCAAATACCCGCTCCAGTATATTCACCACGAACTCCATGGGTGTGTAGTCATCGTTGAGCAAGATGACCTGATACATGGGTGGTGGGGCAAGCCGCGCGGATTGGCGCTCTACCGTTGTGGCGCCTTGCTTATCGATCTCAATGGCCATAATACAGAACTAGGTGCTTTCCATAGGTTGACTGGGGGGAACAAAATTCAGCATCATCCGACTGATCGTGTCAACTTCACAATAAAAAGTGAGGTGCCGCGATCACAGGCCCAGGGAGGGGCCGAAAAAAGTATCAACCATACACTAAGTTGAGAGGCAGCAAGCATGTCGGAAACTACCACCACCGCAGGCACTGGAGACAATCAAAAACTATCCGGGACCGTTAAGTGGTTCAATGATGCCAAAGGCTTTGGGTTTATTACACCCGATAACGGCGGCGAAGATCTCTTCGCTCATTTTTCATCCATTCAGATGAACGGGTTCAAGACTTTGAAAGAAGGCCAGAAAGTTCTGTATGAAGTCGCCCAAGGCCCCAAAGGCAAGCAGGCACTTAATATTACTTCGCCTTAAGATCTCTTGCGCTCTCGATTCTAACAAAAGCAGGTTCGCAACACACATGCAGTATCGCACTACGACTACGGGGCCTGCGCGCCCTGTTTTTTTTGCCTGTCTTCTGGCAGCGCTTTGTATTAGCGCCCCGGTCCAGGCGGATGAGACTCTTCCCACCCTGACACTATCCCTGGGTTCCAAACAAATCCAGGCGGAAGTGGCCGATCGCGACGAGACTCGTGCACAAGGTTTGATGCATCGAGAAAGCCTGGCCCCCGATCACGGCATGTTATTCGTATTCGAGCAAAGCGGAATGCCTTGCTTCTGGATGAAGAATACGCCTCTGCCGCTGGATATCGCCTTCATTACTGAAGAAGGCACGATCACCAATATCGAGGCCATGCAACCCTTTGATCTTCAATCCCACTGCCCGGTGCGACCTGTGCGCTATGCCTTGGAGATGGAACAAGGCTGGTTCAAGCAAGCAGACAAAAAGGCCGGTGAGACAATCACCGGCCTGCCTGCCCTGCAACCTTAGTTAGACGCGCTCAAGAATCAAAGCCACGCCCTGGCCGACACCAATACACATGGTGCACAGGGCGTAGCGTCCGCCTGTGCGATGCAATTGGTTGATAGCCGCAATCGCCAGACGCGCACCACTGGCACCCAGAGGGTGACCCAGCGCAATCGCGCCCCCGTTCGGGTTCACGCGAGGATCGTTATCAACCAGACCCAGCATGCGAGTCACCGCCAGACCTTGAGCGGCAAAGGCCTCGTTCAGCTCGATCACATCCATTTGATCCAGAGTCAGACCCGCCAAAGCCAGCACCTTCTGGCTGGCAGGTGCAGGGCCAATACCCATGATGCGTGGCTCCACACCGGCAAACGCCATGGCCACCACGCGAGCGCGTGGAGTCAGGCCTTGGGCTTCCACGGTTGCCTTGTTAGCGACCAGCAGCGCGCAAGCACCGTCATTCACACCCGAGGCATTACCGGCGGTCACGGTGCCATCGGCACGCACGACAGGCTTCAAGCGAGTCAGGGACTCCAGAGTCGTGGCACGTGGGTGCTCGTCCTTATCCACCACAATGGGATCGCCCTTGCGCTGGGGAATGATCACAGGGGTAATTTCTTCAGCCAGAATGCCGGCTTCCTGGGCAGCGGCCGCACGCAGCTGGCTATTCAGGGCAAACACGTCCTGGTCTTCACGGGACACATTGAACTGCTGAGCCACGTTTTCAGCCGTTTCGGGCATGGAATCCACACCGTACTGCTCTTTCATGGCTTTGTTGATGAAGCGCCAGCCAATCGTGGTGTCATAAATACCTGCGCTGCGGGAGAACGCCGTTTCAGCCTTACCCATGACGAAGGGAGCGCGGCTCATGCTTTCCACACCACCGGCCAGGATGAAAGAGGCATCGCCAGCGCGAATGGCACGAGCAGCCGAACCAATCGCGTCCAGGCCCGAACCGCACAGACGGTTCAAGGTCACGCCAGGCACGTACACGGGCAAACCGGCCAGCAGAGCGGACATCCGCGCCACGTTGCGGTTGTCTTCACCCGCCTGGTTGGCGCAGCCGTACATCACATCATCCAGCTTGCTCCAATCGACTTGGGGGTTGCGCTTCATCAGCGCGGCAATAGGCACCGCACCCAGGTCATCCGCCCTCACAGCGGACAGCGAACCGCCATAACGTCCGAAAGGCGTACGAATTGCGTCACAAATAAAGGCGTCCTGACTCATGAAATTCACCCTGATATCTTGAATAAAATCACGCGAGAGCACTATGAAGAGCGCTCGAAATCTACTGTTTTGATAGTAGCGCTTGAGTACAGCCGGGTTTTTTCTGGTGATTCAGCATGTCCGCAGTGCGGTCATTTTAGCGCGTCCAGTCCCGAACGATCTGGCGGTCTACGCGCCAAAGCGCCTGGTACAGTGACAAGCCGAATCCACACCAGGAAAAAGCTTATTCAATTCTCATACCCGCAACGCCAGGTAATCACGGCATTAAGAAAACAAGGCGCCCTCGCACAGGAAAGCAGACGGAAGCCCTCTTTCCTGCACTCAAACCAATATGAGGGCACTCGTTTTTACAATCGCCAGCCGAACGACCCACTCAAAGCAGCGCTAGAACGGTTCGGTGCAATTAAGCGCTTGACCACTTGAAGCAACTTTCGCTTGTGCCAATTCTAGTCGGGCGGCCAGGATGTCAGCCTGGAAGGCCTCCTCACTCTGCACACGAGCCACCGCGGCGGCGCCTATCACACGCCCCGCCTCCACATCACTTTGCCAATGTACATTGCAAATGACACGGCTTTGACCGAAAGACAGGCCACGAGCCAGCAACTCATTACTTCGTTCGGGGCTGATCTGCGCCAACACTAGTGCCCATGCCCAGCCAGCAGCCGCATGGCCCGAGGGATAGGAACCATCATTGCGCAAAAACTCCTCATCCGCTGGTGTGCATGTATCTTCATTATGAAGATCGAAAGGACGCACCCGCTGATACTTGTTTTTGGCTCCGTAAGTGGATAGACCCGCATCAGGCAACAAGCGACGCATCATCTGATAAATAACCGGCGTGCTCTCTTGGTCGATTTGAACTCCCAATGCGCACGAATAATTCTGAGCGGGCCGTGGAAATACCAAGTCTGCATCTTGTTTAGCCAGTGCCCAGCGAGCTGACCCTTTTAGCTGCCCGGCAGCCCGACGCGCTTCTTCATCCCGGGCAAAGGCCGCACTATCTGCAGCCGGCGGCGGATCGAGGAGCATCACACTATCAGGCAGTTCAGTTTGGTCCAAGTAACCAGCCACCCGCTTGACGGAAGAGTGACTTTCCTTGACTTCCAAATGTGTAGAAGGCTGAGCGCTCAACTGACCCGCCGACAAAACCAAGACACTG
The DNA here is from genome assembly GCF_020496585.1 of Alcaligenes sp. 13f. Taxonomy (NCBI): domain Bacteria; kingdom Pseudomonadati; phylum Pseudomonadota; class Betaproteobacteria; order Burkholderiales; family Alcaligenaceae; genus Alcaligenes; species Alcaligenes sp. 13f. Next base: position 46,501 of record NZ_JAHKKC010000013.1, on the reverse strand, counting down.
CCCACCAGGCCCAACAAGGCAGGACGAACACGCAAAGCAGCAGACATAGCAGACCTCGACTAAAGGAGCAAAAAGCCCCGGTTTCGGAAAACGCCAACGGCCGCGTGTGGAGCTCTTGACCCGGCTAAGATCGGTAAACACTGAAGCTGCACCCCGGCACGATTGGAAGGCAATCCGCGATCTTGCCATTGCAGCCGCCAAACTGAATAGCGTGCTTGCCATTTGGTGCCACAGATCAAGCACCCTCATGGCCTGCTCATGGCATACTTCCCCCGTTGACATCCTCTACAGGCTCATCACCATGCAAGGCAACCCCGAAGTCCTCGACTATCTGAATCAACTGCTGCGCGGCGAACTCGCAGCGCGCGACCAGTACTTTATCCATTCCCGCTTTTACGAGCATCTGGGTTTCACGCAGCTTTACGAGCGCATGAACCACGAAATGGAAGAAGAAACACAGCACGCTGACGCCCTGATACGCCGCATCCTGATGCTCGACGGTATTCCCGACATGCGCCCCAATGCGTTTGAACCCGGAAAGGACGTGGTCGGCATGTTGCGCAAGGATCTGGAACTGGAATATGAAGTTCGCGCGGCTCTGCAAAAAGGCATAGCACTGGCAGAATCCGCCAGCGATTTCGTGACACGCGACATCATTCTGGCCCAGTTGCGCGACACGGAAGAAGACCACACCTACTGGCTGGAGAAGCAATTGAGCCTGATCGAAAAAGTGGGCCTGGAAAACTACCAGCAATCCCAGATGTAAGGTCTTCAAAAACAAGGCATGGCCGCACACGCCCTATGACTTGTTTTCATTGACGCCATAAAAAAACCGCCAGCATGCGCATGGCGGTTTTTTTATTGCCGGGTAACCCTCCAATGAGCGCTACCCTCAACCAGGATGATTAACCCAGGTTCTTGGCGGCAAAGTCCCAGTTCACCAGGTTCCAGAAAATTTCCAGGTACTTGGGACGGGCATTGCGGTAGTCGATGTAGTAGGCGTGTTCCCACACATCACAGGTGATCAGGGCGACGTCGTCGGAAGTCAGCGTCGTGCCAGCGTTGCTGGTGTTGACGATGTCCAGGGAACCGTCGGCCTTTTTGACCAACCAGGTCCAGCCCGAACCGAAGTTGCCAACGGCAGACTTGGTGAAGGCTTCTTTGAAAGCGTCAAAGCTGCCCCATTTGGCGTTGATGGCATCAGCCACTTTGCCGGTAGGAGCGCCGCCGCCGTTAGGGGACAGGCTGTTCCAGTAGAAAGTGTGGTTCCAAACCTGAGCAGCGTTGTTGAACACGCCACCGGAGGATTTCTTGACCACATCTTCCAGGGAAGCGTTTTCAAATTCGGTGCCAGCAACCAGATTGTTCAGGTTGGTGACGTAAGCCTGGTGATGCTTACCGTAGTGAAACTCCAAAGTTTCCTTGGAGATATGTGGCTCAAGGGCGTTGAGTTCGTATGGAAGAGCTGGAAGAGTGAATGCCATTTCAATTCCTTCTAAAAAAAAACCGTGTTTGGTATCCAACAAGGACGACGCAGCCTAGAGCAGATCGTGCGTGCGCACCACATCCACCGACACATGACCGCGACTCAACTCGACATCGAGTCGTTCACCAATCTTTAAGTCTAACGCATTTTTTACAACTTTCCCCTCGCTATCCCTGACTATGGCATATCCACGATTGATGATAAGGCGCGGGGACAAGGCTTGCAGCGTTTGCTGGGCCGCGGCCAGGCGCTGGCGACGCAAAACCAGCGCATGATCCAGACCTTTTTCCAGCCGTTGGAAAAGCATATTCAGATTTTGCTGTCTTGACGTCAGCTGAGGAATGCTGCGCTCCAAACGCGCCCTCAAGGTAGTCAGGCGCAACGCAGCAGTATCGGGGACGCTGCGAGCCACACGTTGCAGTCTTTGGGTGAGATGATCCAGACGTTGCTGCTGCTGGGCCAGGCGTTGATGCGGAGAGACCAATTTGGCTACCGCCCGATCCAGACGCAGAGAGGCCCGGTCCAGATGACGCTGCACACCGTGGCTCAACGCGCCCATGCGCGCAAACACCTGTTCCAGTAACTGATCGCGCCCCAGACAGGCCAGTTCGGCGGCGGCGGTTGGCGTGGGTGCGCGCAAGTCAGCTACAAAATCAGCAATGGTGAAGTCTGTCTCGTGCCCCACCCCACTAATAATAGGGATAGGACTGGACGCGATCAGACGCGCCAGACCTTCGTCGTTAAAAGCCCAGAGATCTTCCAGACTTCCGCCCCCACGCACCAGCAAGAGTGTATCGACCTCGGCCCGCTCAATCGCGGTTTCCAGAGCTTGCCGCAATCGCGGCGGTGCTTCTGCACCTTGAACCGGAGCAGGATAAATAATGATGCGCACGTGCGGAGCACGACGCTCCATCGCTGTCAGGACATCCCGCAAGGCCGCGGCTGCCAGGGAAGTGATAATACCTATGCTGCGCGGCAAGGTGGCGATGGGGCGTTTGCGCTCAGGATCGAACAAACCTTCGCTTTGCAACTGCCCTTTCAGCCGCAAAAAGGCTTCGTGCAAATCCCCCAGCCCGGCGCGGCGCATGCCTTCCACCTGAACCTGGAAGTCCCCGCGTGCCTCGTACAAGGTAACCGAGCAACGAAACTCGAAGCGCTCGCCCGCACGCGGCACGAATCCCACGGCCTGGGCACGCCCCCGAAACATCACGGCACGAACAGCCGCCTTGTCATCCTTGATGGAAAAGTACCAATGCCCGGAAGCGGCCTGGGTAAAGTTGGACACTTCACCGCTAACCCAAACGACGGGCATGTGCTCGTCCAGCAACTGGCTGACACGGCGATTCAACTGTGCCACGGTCCATACCGCAGGTGCTCTAGATTCTTGATAATGCATCATATTCTTTGTTTTTGACTCGCCCCGAACGAGTTTTCCACCGCTCCGTATCCACAACTGTCATGCTTTTGTCAAATAGACGCCAAGACAATGGCTTCCGTTGAACACCTGATGCAGCACTTTACTGAAACCGGATAAGCCATTGAAATTAAAGACTATTTATAAAAACGCCAAGATGGTCGAAAATTAGCCAGAGAACCTCTAAACCACCGCCCGAGCCACTATGGGATGTTTTATACACAGAATTATCCACAGTTTTTGTGGATAGTTTTAGCACTACACCTATTACTTCAAATACATCAGAGGTTTGGCCGTGCTTTGTGGGAAAAGACCGTAAAGTGTACCGCGCTCGCGCCGGAACATTCCCGCAATGCGGACAGGGGCTCTACAATAAGCGCTGATTTATTTCGTGACCGGATAATAGACTCGTGCTTACTTTGATCCATGCCGCTGGCTGGCCTGTCTGGTTCCTGCTGGCCTGCTCCATTCTTGCCCTGGGTTTGATCCTGGAGCGTCTTTTAGCCCTGCGCAGCAAACGAATTCTACCGGCCGGACTGGCACGCCAGATCAGCGAGCTGACGGCCCAGAACCGGATTCAGGACGAGTCCCTGCCCCGCCTGTACGATAACTCTCCTCTGGGTCGAGTATTAGCCACCGTACTGAAAAACCGCCACCAAACTTCCGCCGTGCGTGAGTCCGCGGTCGAGGCAGAAGGCAAAGACATCAGCTACCAATTGAACAAGTACATTCCGGCACTGGGCACCATTGCCGTGATCGCCCCTTTGCTGGGCCTGTTTGGTACGGTTATTGGCATGATCGACATCTTTGCTGCCTACGACCCCGCCGGTGGCGACCCCAGCCTGATTGCCCGTGGCATTTCCGTGGCCCTGTACAACACCGCCCTGGGGATTCTAATTGCTGTCCCGGCCATGATCTTTCACCGCTACTTTCGCAGCCGTGCCGACTATCTGCTTCACTGCCTGGAAACGGAAGCGGGTGCGCTGGATCGTCTGTTGGCTCAGAGGGCCGTCTGATGCGCTTTCGCCGAGCCCAAGACCAGGACACGCTGGAACTGAATCTGGTGCCCTTGATAGATGTTTTGCTGGTGGTGCTGATTTTTCTGGCTGCCAGCAGCACCTTCGTGCGCTATCGCCAGTTGGATGTTTCCTTGCCCCAGGCTCAGGCCCAGGCCGCCCAGACCACTGAACTGTTACTGGCTATCAGCCAGGACGGGCGCTACGCCTTGAACGGCATGTGGCTGGATGCCAGCAGTAGCTCTCCCCTTAGCCAAGCCTTGTCGAGCGAAAAGACTGACGAAAACAGCAGCCTGCTGATTCTGGCCGATGCCCAAGCCCCCCACTTCGCGGTGGTACAGGCTATGGAGGCCGCCCGTCAGGTTGGCATTCATCGCATTCACTTTGCGACCCAGGCCCCATGAGTGCGCGTGTCCGCCTGACTCATTGGCTTCACCAGCAGTGGCAGAAAAAGGGCTGGTTCAGCCTTGTGATGCGCCCGCTTTCAGCGCTGGCTGCGCTCTTCGTACAGCGCAAGCAGCAACGCTACGAGCAAGATCCCGCCGCATCCTACCGCAGCCCGGTGCCGGTGATCGTGGTGGGCAATATCATCGTGGGTGGCGCAGGCAAAACCCCCGTCGTCCTGGCTCTGACCGAGCAATTGCGCGCCCTGGGATGGACACCCGGCATTGTCAGCCGAGGTTACGGGGTAGAGATCGGCCCCAGCCCGCGCGTAGGCCAGGGCCAATTAGCCGCCGAACAATTTGGCGATGAACCCGCCCTGATTGCCGCCCAAACCCGGGCCCCCATCGCCGTTCACCCTCGCCGTGCGCTGGCGGCCCAGGCTTTACTCAAGAAATTTCCGGCAGTCGACCTGATTATTTCGGATGACGGCCTTCAACATCTGGCCTTGCAACGCGATATGGAAGTCGTGGTACAGGATGCTCGCGGTGTGGGAAATGGCTTGCTGCTGCCAGCGGGACCATTGCGTGAAAGCCCCGAACGCCTGCGTCGCGTGGACTGGCTGATCAGCCAGATTGTGGCCGACCAAACGCCGCCTTCCACCCCTCAACCCGCCGAGCCTGGCCGCGCCCTGAGCATGAGCCTGCGTCCTTATCAGCTGGAACACCTGAGTTCGGGCCGTCGCCTAAGCTGGTCGGACTGGTATCAGGAATACGGCCAGCAAGAACTGCAGGCGCTGGCCGCCATTGGCCAGCCCGCCCGTTTTTTCACGATGCTGCGCGCTTGTGGTCTGCATCTGAGCCAGACTTTCCCCCTGCCCGACCATGCCGCCTTGCAAGCTCAGGACTTTCAGGCCCTGCATGAGGGGCCGATACTCATTACCCGTAAAGACGCCGTAAAATGCCAGCACCTGAACGACCCACGTCTGTGGGTTGTGGATGTCCAGCCCGTGTTTTCACGCCCGGACTGGATTGCTGAACTGGATAGCCTGCTGCGCGAACGGCGCTCAACCTTACCCACATTACCCGGAGTTCAATAATGGAAGCTCGCCTACTCGAAGTGCTGGTCTGCCCCTTGTGCAAAGGCCCGCTGCGCCACGACCGCGAACAGCAAGAATTGGTCTGCAAGGCCGACAAACTGGCCTTCCCCATTGTGGACGGCATCCCTACCATGCTGATCAACGAAGCACGTCAACTGGACGCGCAGGAACCTTCCAGCAACTGATATGACTTTTTCCGTCATCATCCCTGCCCGCCTGGGTTCCACCCGTCTGCCCAACAAACCGCTGGCCGACATTGCAGGCCAACCCATGATCGTGCGTTGCGCTCAACAAGCCGCGCAAAGCGGGGCGCGTCAGGTCTGGGTGGCGACGGACTCACCGCAAGTGCTGGAGGCTGTCCAGGCGCATGGTTTCAATGCCTTGCTGACCGATGCAGAACACCCGACCGGCACTGACCGTCTGGCCCAGGCCGCTCGCCTGCTGGAGCTGTCCGAGGACGAGATCGTGGTCAATGTGCAAGGTGACGAGCCCCTGATTCAGCCCGAACACATCAATGCCGCCGCCGAGCTGCTGGCACGCAGCGAACAGGCCGACATTGCCACGCTGGCCGCGCCCATCAAGAACGCCGAGACACTCTTTAACCCCAATGCCGTCAAAGTGGTTTGCGACCTGCAAGGCCGCGCCCTGTACTTTTCCCGCGCCCCCATGCCCTGGGCCCGCGACGCGCTGGCCGGTGGCGAACAGGTACTGGCCGACGGGCTTCCCGCATTGCACCATATTGGCCTTTATGCCTACCGAAATCGCTTCCTGCAGCAGTACGCCCAGCTACCTCGTGGGCCACTGGAACACTTCGAGTCTCTGGAGCAACTGCGAGCCATGGAAAACGGCTTCCAGATTATGGTTCACCGCCTCCAGGAGATTCCTGCAGCCGGGGTAGACACCGAACAAGACCTGGAAAGAGTACGCGCTCACTTCGCAAATCGGTTATAAAAGATCTTTTTTCTGCTCTATCCGAATAAAAAATGCGCTAAATATGCTGCAACGCATCATACTGAAGCGAGAATCGGATCGACGCATTTCCTGGAGGAATTCATGCGACTCATACTGCTCGGGCCCCCTGGTGCCGGCAAAGGCACTCAAGCTGCTTTCATCACCGAGAAATTTGGTATTCCACAAATTTCCACGGGCGATATGTTGCGTGCCGCTGTCAAAGCCCAAACCCCGCTGGGTGTAGAAGCCAAAAAAATCATGGACGCCGGCGGCCTGGTTTCGGATGACCTGATCATCGGCCTGGTACGCGATCGCCTGCAAGCAGCCGACTGTGAGCCCGGCTACCTGTTCGACGGTTTCCCACGCACGATTCCCCAGGCCGATGCCTTGAAGGATGCCCAGGTCAAACTGGACTTCGTGATCGAAATCGACGTACCGGAAGAAAGCATCATCGAACGCATGAGCGGCCGCCGTATCCACGCTGCCAGCGGTCGTAGCTACCACGTCACCTTCAATCCACCCAAAACCCCCGGTGTGGACGATGTGACGGGCGAACCCTTGCTCCAGCGCGACGATGACCGCGAGGAAACCGTACGCCACCGCTTGTCTGTCTATCGCGAGCAGACCCGCCCTCTGGTCGATTACTACTCGCAATGGTCAGCCACCGGCGACCCGCAAGCTCCGGCCTATCGCAAGATTTCCGGCGTGGGCAGCGTCGATGAGATCCGCCAGCGCATTGTGGACGCCCTGGCAAGCTAAGTAAGTCAAGATTCAGCCGGCCCCAAAAGGGCCGGTTGTTTATTATCCAAGGGAGACAAGCTCATGCAAATCAATAACAAGACTTTTATTGTCACCGGCGGCGCATCGGGTCTGGGCGCAGGCACCGTACGTATGCTGGTTGAAAACGGCGCCCGCGTGGTGATCGCCGATATTCAGGACGAGGCCGGTGAGGCTCTGGCCAAAGAGCTGGGCCAACTTTATCAGCGCTGTGATGTTACTTCCGAGCAAGATGCCCAGGCCGTCGTGGATCTGGCTTGCCAGGACAGCGCCCGCCCCCTGTTCGGACTGATCAACTGTGCCGGCGTGGCTCCTGCCTCGCGCACGGTAGGACGCAATGGCCCGCACACGCTGGACCTGTTCCAGAAAACCGTCATGATCAACCTGGTCGGCACCTTCAATATGTGCCGCCTGGCCGCTGCGGCCATGGGCAGCAACACCCCCGAAGCCTCGGGCGAGCGTGGCGTGCTGATCAACACCGCTTCGGTAGCCGCCTATGATGGCCAGATTGGCCAAGCCGCTTACGGTGCCTCCAAAGCCGGTGTGGTCGGTTTGACCCTGCCTCTGGCCCGCGACCTGGCCCAGACCGGCATCCGCGTCATGACGATTGCTCCCGGTATCTTCGGCACCCCCATGATGTTTGCCATGCCTCAGGAAGTTCAGGACTCCCTGGCCGCCAGCATTCCTTTCCCATCGCGCCTGGGTCGCCCTGAAGATTTCTCCCAACTGGTGCAGAGCATCATCAATAATGAAATGCTCAATGGCGAAACCATCCGTCTGGATGGCGCTATTCGTATGGCACCAAAATAACTTTCTGTATCGGCTCCAATGGGTTTGTTTCGCTCGGCGGCCACAATTAGTGGCCTGACGCTGCTGTCTCGTATCACCGGACTGGCACGCGATATTCTGATTGCCCGCGCCTTTGGGGCGGGCCCGCTCACCGACGCTTTCTGGGTGGCATTTCGCATTCCCAATCTGCTGCGACGCCTGTTTGCAGAAGGAGCGTTTTCACAAGCCTTTGTCCCCATCCTGGGGCAGGTGCGCAAGGAGCACGAGCAGGACAAGGTCCAGCAATTGCTGGACCGCGTCGCCCTGCTGCTGACCTTTGCTGTCATGCTGGTCACTGCCATTGGCATTGTTGCGGCCCCCTGGGTCGTCAGTGCCATGGCCAGTGGCCTGACCGCCCCCGAACGACAAACCGAATTTGGTGCCGCCATCACCATGACGCGCATGATGTTCCCCTACATCATCTGCATGTCGCTGGTGGCTTTTGCCTCTGCGGTACTGAACACCTGGAGCCGCTTTGCGGTTCCGGCCTTCACCCCCATCCTGCTGAATCTGTCCATGATTGGCGCCAGCCTGTTTCTGGCCCAGCATATGGAAACCCCCATTTACGCCCTCGCCGTTGGGGTGATGGTGGGCGGTCTGGCCCAATTACTGGTGCAATGGGGCGCATTGGCCCGTCTGGGCCTGTTGCCACGATTTTCGCTACGACTGGGTGAAGCACGCCGCGACCCCATCGTGCAACGCATTCTTAAACAGATGCTGCCCGCCATTCTGGGCGTTTCTGTTGCGCAGATTTCCCTGCTGATCAATACCAATATCGCCACCTGGCTGCAGTCCGGCAGCGTGACCTGGCTGTCCTTTGCCGACCGTCTGATGGAGTTCCCCACTGCCCTGCTAGGTGTGGCACTGGGCACGGTTTTGCTGCCCAAGCTGTCGGCTGCCCATGCCGGCAAGGATGACAAGAATTACAGCGGCTTGCTGGACTGGGGCCTGCGCCTGGTCCTGCTGCTGGGCCTGCCTGCCGCCCTGGGCATGGCCTTGCTGTCCGACGGCCTGGTCGCCGCCCTGTTTCACTACGGTGCGTTTGCTGCCGCTGATGTTGCCCAGACCAAATTGGCAGTCGGTGCCTATTCGGTTGGCCTGGTGGGCCTGCTGGCCATCAAGATTCTGGCCCCCGGCTTTTACGCCCGCCAGGATATCCGCACTCCCGTACGCATCGCCATTGCCGTCCTGATCATTACCCAGCTCTTTAACCTGGTACTGGTGCCTACCTTTGCCCATGCCGGGCTGGCCTTGTCGATTGGCCTGGGTGCCACTGTCAATGCGCTGACCTTGCTGGTCATGCTGCGAAAGCGCGGGATTTACCAGCCCAATCATGACTGGTTACGTTTTTTCCTGAAGATTATTCCCGCCCTGGCTGCTCTGGCCGCCGTCCTCTTGCTGGCTGACCGTTATATCGACTGGATCAGCCTGGGAGCCACGCCCCTGCTGCGTGTGCTGTATCTGGGCGGCGTGTTGCTTGCCAGCGGCATTTCCTATTTCGGCATGTTGTTTATCGTAGGCATTCGCCCCTCTTACTTTACAAAGCGGGCTTAGTATCCTAGAATAATTGTCTTTGCCGATTAAACTTTAAAACTTAGGCTTTATTAAAAATGGCTAATACCGCACAAGCACGCAAGCGCGCCCGCCAAGCAGTGGCTCGCAACAAACACAACGCCAGCATCCGTTCCATGCTGCGTACCGCTATCAAGCGCGTTCGCCAGGCTATCGAAGCCGGTGACAAAACCGCTGCTAACGAAGTATTCCGCAAAGCGACCAGCATCATTGATCGCGTTGCCGACAAGAACATCATTCACAAGAACAAGGCTGCCCGCCACAAGAGCCGCCTGTCTGCTGCAATCAAGGCCCTGGCCTGATTGCTGAAGATTTTTAATGGTTTAATCGGCTCTGGCCTAAAAACCAGTTAGAAAGGGGGTGCTTAGCACCCCTTTTTTATTAGTCACAAAACCATTGCCTGAACATGCAGGCCAATCATGCTAAGTTATGGATTTGCTTTTTCATTAGCGAGTCCCCATGACACGTCCCATCGTGCTGCAACTGGCATCTTTGGCCCAGCACCCTTCTTTTGACGAAATCGACCGTCATTTCGAGCGCATTGTCCTCCAGGACCTGAACCAGCTCTCTGCCGAGCAGATCGAACGCGTACAGGTACTCCTGACCAGCGCTGTCACTGCTACCCCCGCTTCCTTGATGGACCGCCTGCCCGCTTTGAAAGCGATTTGCAGCGTAGGGGTAGGCTACGACTCCATCGACGTACAGGCCGCCAAACAGCGCGGTATTCAGGTCAGTACCACTCCTGATGTTCTGAACGATTGCGTGGCCGATATGGCCTGGGCCTTGATGCTGGATGCGGCTCGCCGTGTGACGGAATCGGATCGCTACGTGCGTGCTGGTCTGTGGGACAGACCCAATGGTTTCGGGCTGGGGACACGGGTCAGCGGCAAGAAGCTGGGCATTGTGGGCCTGGGACGCATTGGCCAGACCATTGCCCGCCGCGCCAGTGGCTTTGATATGGAACTGCGCTATCACAACCGCCGTCCACGTCACGATGTGCCCTGGCACTATGAGCCTTCCCTGATCGAACTTGCCCATTGGGCAGACATCATGGTGATTGCTGCCGTCGGTGGCGATGAGACACGGGGGCTGATCAATATAGACGTGCTGAACGCCTTGGGTCCCAAAGGGATTCTGGTCAATATTGCCCGCGGCAGCGTGGTCGATGAAAGCGCACTGATTGCCGCCCTGCAGGAAGGACGACTGGGCTCTGCCGGGCTGGATGTGTTCGAGAATGAACCCCAGGTGCCCCAGGCCTTGCGCGATCTGACCCAGGTCGTTCTGGCACCGCACACGGCCAGTGCAACGCACGAGACACGCGAAGCCATGCTCTCGCTGACGCTGGAAAATGTATTGCAGTATCAAAAAACCGGCAAAGTGCTCACGCCGCTTACCGTATAAAAAACAAGTCGCCTACCGTTTTCGCGGTGGCGACTTATTGAATGCACTGTCTGAATCAGGAATCGACAGGGTCCATATTGTCGGGATCAATGCCGCTGGTTTTTAAATTATTATCATCGGCAAAGCCACAGACGAATTTCCAGGCCAAAGGTTCAAGCTCTCGCAGGCGCGCATCCACCACCACACATCGCACGCCGTCAATCAATCGCGGCACCACATAGGGCGAATAGGTCAGATGACCACCCATCGCCCCAGCGGGACGAAACTGGGACATTACACCGGCCAAGCGTTCTGCCCAATCACTGGGACGAAAGCGCTGATCCTGCCGGGTCACACCATGGATTACAAGTTGCTTCACTGGCTCTGTCATAACAATTAATCGCTAATCGTGCAGTTCAGGTATGCTGCACCTTTTCCTTTCTCGCCACGCATTGTATCCGATCGCGGCCACGCAAAGCCCGGGATTCAATAAATTAGCCGCTTGACAATTTATTGCTAATCATTACTTTGCCCTCTCGCTTTATTCCAAAACCAAACGGTTTCCCCTTCCCCGCCACAGACCGGCTTTGCTCTTAATAGCCGGACAGGTTAAGATGGCTTTCTTTATCCGCAGGATTTTTTTATGGATGCCATCGTGCAAGCAGGACCGCTTCGGCACTTTCTGCAATTTCGCGACTTTTCTCACGACGAAATTTTATATGTGCTGGAACGCGCACGCCTGATCAAAGACAAGTTCAAACGCTATCAGCCGCACCACACATTGCACGACCGCACCCTGGCGATGGTTTTTGAAAAAGCCAGCACCCGTACCCGTGTTTCGTTTGAAGCCGGTATGTATCAGTTAGGCGGCTCGGTCATTCACCTGACCACCACCGACTCGCAGCTGGGTCGCTCCGAACCTATTGAGGATACCGCCCGCGTGGTTTCACGCATGGTCGATATCGTCATGATTCGTACCTTCGAGCAAACCCGTCTGGAGCGTTTTGCCTCCCACTCGCGTGTGCCGGTCATCAATGGCCTGACCAACGAATTTCACCCGTGCCAGATTCTGGCCGACATCTTTACCTTTATCGAACACCGTGGCGATATCAAGGGCAAGACCGTGGCCTGGATTGGTGACGCCAACAATATGGCCTATACCTGGCTGCAAGCCGCAGAAATCCTTGGCTTCACCCTGCATGTGTCGGCCCCTAACGGCTACCACCTGGAGTCGGATCGCACCGGCAACCCGGATTCCAGCATTCTGCGCGAATTCGACGACCCACTGGAAGCCTGCAAGGGCGCGCACCTGGTCACCACCGACGTGTGGACCAGCATGGGTTACGAAGACGAAAACGAAGAGCGTCGCAAAGCCTTTGCTGACTGGCGTGTGGATCAGGAAATGATGGATGTGGCCGACCCTGACGCCATCTTCATGCACTGCCTGCCCGCTCACCGTGGCGAGGAAGTGACTGGCGAAGTCATTGACGGTCCACAAAGTGTGGTCTGGGACGAAGCCGAGAACCGCTTGCACGTACAGAAAGCATTGATGGAGTTCCTGATTCTGGGGCGTCTGGAAGCCTGAGTGCTTCTACCCGGAGCAGACTTTGCTCAATGACATAAAAAGGGGATACGTCGTATCCCCTTTTTAATACCGGATCGCTTCACATGCCTATCCAAATGTGATTCACATAATCCCTTTGAATATACGTTCCAAACTGGCGTACTGCTGATCCTTTAACCGCCAAACTCAAGTCCTCAAAGCGTCAGGCAATGCGATAAGCGATCTCAAGCAACACCGCCCACATCAACACCAGATTCGCTTTACTCCTGGATTTCCAAACCCGCCAAGCGATAGCCAACCTGCAACTCAGTCAGTAAATACTTGGGTTGTGCCGCATCCTCTTCCAGCTTTTGGCGCAGCTGCATCATGTACACCCGCAGGTAATGAGGCCGATCGGAATACGCCGCTCCCCAGGTTTCATGCAGCAAATGTTGGTGCGTCAGCACCTTGCCATGTCCCCGGATCAAGGCCGTCAGCAAGCGAAACTCGATCGGTGTCAAATGCACCGCCTCCCCGTCCTGCGTGACCTCATGGGAGGCCAGATCCACCTGCACGTTCCCAAAGCGAACCCGCGAAGAAGCCGTCTGAACATTCGGAACCAGCTGAGAGCGGCGTAACAAGGCCCGGATCCGGGCCAGCAGCTCCGGTACGCCAAAGGGTTTCACCAGGTAATCGTCCGCCCCGGCATTCAAGGCCGCTACTTTTTCTTCCTCTCGCTCACGCGCCGACAGCACCAGAATGGGCGAATACACCCAGCTGCGCAGATCACGAATCAAGTCCTTGCCATCCCCGTCGGGCAGACCCAAATCCACAATCATCAAATCAGGGCGACGGGTTGCCGCATCCATGCGCGCCTGCGCCAGCGTGCTGGCCTCAATCACGGACATGCCTTCCTGCTCCAAGGCAATTCGCACAAAACGACGAATATTGGATTCGTCCTCCACGATCAGTATCTGGGCTTTGTTCATGTCAGTAGCTCATCACCATCCATACGGGGGGCCGCTTTCCAGGGCAGGCGAATCTCGAAGATCACGCCATGGGGCATACGCGGCTTGGCGCTGATCGTACCACCATGTGCGGCAATAATCGTGCGGCATAGTCCCAGACCCAAGCCCACGCCCGCGACCGAGGACTCTTTCTGCCCACGCGTAAAAGTATCAAACAAGCGCTCGGGGTCGCCCGGCGGCAAACCGGGGCCATCATCACTGATCAATAAATACATGGACTGGCCAGAACACAGGCCACGCAAGGAAATGGTGCTGGTGGCAGGTGTGTATTTGGCGGCATTATCCAGCAGATTCGTCACTACCCGTTCCAGCAAGACACCATCCACCTCGACCAAAGGCAGATCCGCTGCAAACTCGGTCACCACCTTGCGGGACTGCAAAGCGGCAGCACAGCGGGCTACTGCAATCCCCACAATCTCACCCAGAGCATGCCACTCCTTATGCAGCTTTACGCCTTCGCTTTGCATACGCGCCAGGTCCAGCAGGTTGGAGACCTGACGGCGCAGTTCGTCCGACTCAATGCGAATGGAACGGGCAATATCCGTGCGCTCGGTTTCACTCAAACCTTTGGGCTGCTCCAGCGTTTCAGCCAGCCCCCGAATCACGGTCAAAGGTGTACGTAAATCGTGCGAGACGGCGGACAGCAAGGTATTGCGCATTTTCTCCCCCTCCATGCGCAACACCGTATCCTGGGCGATTGCCACATAATGAATCCGCTCCAATGCCTGGGCCAAGGTAAAGCAACAAGCATCCAGCAAACGCCGTCCATCGGGAGTCCTCAACGACGCGGCTCCGCCTGACTGCACCACCAGCACCCCACGCGGGGCCATGGGGCCTTTCAAGGGCAGATACAAGGCACTGGCACCACTCAGAGTCTCGGTGCCGTTACCGGCAGCTTCCATATGATCAAACACCCATTGCGCCACCGATAGCTCTACAAAGCCGGTATGGCGGGTCGCCACCAACTGGTTTTGTTGATCCGGCACCACCAGCACCACCTGCATCTCGAACAAGGGTTCCAGCGTATCGCGGCAGACCGCCAGGACTTGTTCCAGGGCCAAGGCGCCTGCCAAGTCCCGACTTACTCGGGTCAGCGCCGCCGCGCGTCGTTCACCATCTCGTGCAGCCCTGGCTTCGGCCTGCAATTTGGCAGCCAACTGACCAATAATCAGCGCCACCCCCAGCATGACGCCGAAGGTAAATACATATTGGGTATCCGTCACCGAGAAGGAATAACGCGGCTCGACAAAAAAGAAGTCGAAAAACGCCACTGACAGCAAAGAAGCCCATACCCCCGCCAGTCGTCCCAAACGCAGGGCAATAAAGACCACAGTGATCAGGAACAGCATAATCACGTTGGAGAGCTCGAAAAAGGGCAAGAGCTTCTCGGCCAGCAAGGTGGTCACAACGCAAATAATGGACGCAATCGACAAGGCCTTGCCTTGTGCCATGGGTTGTTCCAGCTCCAGGGGCCGTATGGGCCGCTGTACCGTATCCATACGCAGCAGCAGCAAACCAATTTCAGGGTTGCTGCGCGCCAGGCGCTCGGACAGGCGAGTGCGCCAGGGCCAGATAGATCGCGCTGACGAGTTTCCCAAAATCAGCTTGGTCGCATTGCGCTGACGGGCATAGGCCAAAATCGTGTGCGCCACATCCTGCCCGGCAATATTGGCAAACTCGGCTCCGGCATGCTGAGCACTGGCCGCCAAGCGCACCAGTGCTTCCTGCGCCTTGATCTGCCCGCTTTCCTGCGGCGTATCCACATGCAGCACAATCCAGGGCGTCTGCAATTGCTGGGCCAAGCGCGCCCCCTCCCGAATCAGAGCTTCCTGGGCGCTATCGGCACTGACGCATACCATCAGTAACTCACGTGTCGGCCAAACTGTCCGGATCGCATGGGAGATCCGATACACATGCACGTCCGCATTGACCCGATCCGCCACCCGGCGCAAAGCCAACTCACGCAGAGCAATCAGATTGCCGCGACGAAAGAAGTTCTGACGCGCGTGGGCCACCGAGTCGGCCAGATACACTTTGCCCGCACTCAGACGAGACAAGAGATCATCCGGCGGCAGATCCACCAGCAAGACATCGGCCGCTCGATCGAAAATCCGGTCTGGCACCGTCTCCCGGACCCGTACCCCAACAATGCCGCCCACCACCTCATTCAGACTATCCAGATGTTGCACATTGAGCGCGGTATACACATCAATGCCCGCATCCAGCAATTCCTCCACATCCTGCCAGCGCTTGGCGTGTCGACTGCCTTCAATATTGGAGTGCGCCAGTTCGTCCACCAGCAGCAGTTGATAACCCGAGGCCAAGGCGGCATCCAGATCAAACTCCGTCACCACCCGCCCCTGACGTTGATACTCCTTGCGAGGCAGCACGGGCAAACCGTCAATCAGAGCCTGGGTTTCCTGACGGCCATGGGTTTCCACAATCCCGATAGCCACGGACACGCCCTCGGACTGGCGTTGATGCGCCTCCTTGAGCATGGCGTAGGTTTTCCCTACGCCCGCGCAGGCGCCGAAGAAAATCTTGAGTTGTCCGCGACGAGGCTGGTGCGGATCCTCGCCAATCACCTGCAGCAGCTCATCCGGGTCCGGCCTATCCTCAAGTGACATGAATCTGCGCACTCCATCCAGAAAATTGCTATTGATCTTACGCTCTTATCCAAAAAACGGCGTCAGGAGCAAATCAATCAGCTTGATGCCTATGAAGGGCGCAATCAGCCCTCCCAAGCCGTAAATCAGCAAGTTGCGTTTCAGCAAACGGCTGGCCGGTTCGGCCCGATATTTCACGCCCCGCAAGGCCAAGGGAATCAGGGCAATGATGATCAAGGCATTGAAAATGACTGCCGACAGGATGGCGGTAGCCGGACTATGCAGCTGCATCACATTCAAAGCACCCAAAGCAGGATACGTGACCACAAAAGCCGCAGGAATAATCGCAAAGTACTTGGCCAGATCATTGGCGATGCTGAAGGAGGTCAGGGCACCGCGTGTCATGATCATCTGCTTGCCCACTTCCACCACACGCAGGAGCTTGGTGGGGTTGCTGTCCAGATCCACCATATTGCCGGCCTCTTTAGCCGCCTGAGTGCCGCTGTTCATAGCCACGGCCACATCGGCCTGCGCCAGAGCAGGCGCATCATTCGTGCCGTCGCCGGTCATGGCAACCAGGCGACCTTCATCCTGATAGCGCCGAATCAATTGCAGCTTGTCCTCGGGCGTGGCTTCGGCCAAATAGTCATCCACCCCGGCTTCGGCCGCAATGGCAGCGGCGGTCAGCTTGTTGTCCCCGGTAATCATGACGGTCTTGATGCCCATGGCGCGCAACTCGGCAAAGCGCTCCTTGATACCGCCTTTGACGATATCTTTGAGCTCCACCACACCCAGCACCTTATTACCTTCGGTGACGAGCAGCGGTGTGCTGCCCCGTCGGGCGACCTCATTGACCAAGGTGTCCAGTTCGCGAGGAAACACGCCGCCCAGGGACTCGATATGGGAGCGCATGGTATTTGCCGCCCCTTTCCGAATCTGACGACCCTCGATATCAATGCCGCTCATGCGTGTATGGGCGCTAAAGGCAATGGTCTGCGCACCTTGCAATTCACGACCACGCAAATTGAAAAGCTGCTTGGCCAGCACCACAATGGAGCGTCCTTCGGGGGTCTCGTCCGCCAACGATGCCAATTGGGCCGCGTCTGCCAAGGCCTGTTCCGATACCTGCGGCGCGGGCAAAAAGGCCGAGGCCTCCCGATTACCCAGCGTAATGGTGCCGGTCTTGTCCAGTAGCAGAACATCCACGTCTCCCGCCGCCTCGATAGCGCGGCCCGAGCTGGCCAGCACATTGGCCTTCATCATGCGGCTCATCCCGGCGACACCTACCGCCGACAGCAAGGCACCGATGGTAGTCGGAATCAGACACACCAACAGAGCAATCAAGGCGGTAATCGTAACGGGCGAACCTTGGCCGGTCAGCACCGTCGCAAAGCTGGAGAAAGGCAGCAAGGTCACGCACACCAGCAGAAAGATCAGCGTTAGGGCAACCAGCAAGATATTCAAGGCAATCTCGTTTGGCGTCTTGCCGCGCTTGGCCCCCTCCACCATCGCAATCATGCGATCCAGAAAAGCCTCACCCGGTTTGGCGGTGACCCGCATCACGATCCAGTCAGACAGAACACGGGTTCCCCCCGTAACGGAACAAAAGTCGCCCCCCGATTCCCGGATAACTGGCGCGGATTCACCCGTAATAGCGGACTCGTCTACCGACGCTGCCCCCTGCAGCACTTCGCCATCAGCCGGAATAATCTGGCCCGCCTCAACCAGCACATAGGCACCGGGCAGCAGTTCGTCGCTGGGGACAGGCCAGGCGCGGCTATCACGGGCGGGGTCTTTCAGAACCTTGGCCATGACCCGCTTGCGCGTAGAACGCAGCGCGTCGGCCTGCGCTTTACCCCGGCCTTCTGCCACGGCTTCGGCCGCATTGGCAAACAGGACCGTAAACCACAGCCAGGCTGCAATAGACCAGATAAATCCAGCGGGGGCCTCACCCTGCCCCATCAAGGCCTGCACACCCAGCAAGCTGGTGACGATACTGCCCAGATACACCACACACATCACCGGGTTCTTGAACTGCACCCGAGGCGACAATTTCTTGAAGGCTTCCTTGCACACCGTGCCCCAGGGCACGGCCTGAAATGCCGTCGAACGCCCGGCCTCTTGCGGGGCTTTCAGATCAGTAATAGACATAATGACACCTGCTCCTAACGCACTGCGGGCTGGGCACGCTTGGCCATGTCCAGCGCCAGATTAAGCTCCAGGACCTGCACTCGTGGCTCGCCCAGCACACCTAATTGACGAGCACTGGTATAGCGATCAATCAGGACCTGGACCTGAGCCAGCGGCATACCGCGCACTTTGGCGATACGGGCGGCCTGCAAACGGGCATTGGCCACCGAAATATGCGGGTCCAAACCCGATGCCGACGCTGTGACCGCATCGACAGGCACGGGAGCATCCTCTGCCAAACCGTTCATCAGGCGATATGCCTTGCTGCGTTCTGCCACAGCCTCCAGCAAACTTTTGCTTAATACCCCCTGATTGCTGGCACCACTGGCCGCCGCGTTATAGGGCTGTGCAATGGTCTTGGAAGGGTCAGCCGGATCGACTCCCAACGTCGCGCTAGGACGCCCTTGGAAATACTCGGGCTGACTGAAGTACTGACCAATCTGGCGTGAACCCACGAGCTGGCCGTCACGCAGAATCAGGCTGCCCTTTGCCTGCTCCGGGAACAGGGCGGTGCCGATAAAGGTCGTGGCCAACGGGTAGGCAATGCCCGTCAACAGCATAAAAAACAAGGCAGACAGCAGCACGGGACGCAAGAAGCTTTTCATCGTCGGTGCAGCCGGTGTCGAAACCATAAATTGATGGGTAGACATGACAGTCAATCCTCAAAAAGTAATGCCATCGAGCATCAACAGGTGCTCCACAATTGGGCCCAGCGCCAGTGCAGGCAGGAAAGTCAGCCCGCCCACCACCAGAACCACGAAAATCAACAAGCCGGTGAACAAGGGGGTGGCCGTCGACAAGGTGCCTGGACCCGCAGGAACTGCTTTCTTGGCAGCCAGCACACCGGCCAAAGCCAGCAGGGGGAGCAGGGTCAGATACCGCCCCACCAACATGGCCAGCCCTATCGTTGTATTGAAGAAAGGTGTGTTCGCGTTGAAACCTGCAAAGGCTGAACCGTTATTGGCCGTACCCGAGGTATAGGCGTACAGCACTTCGCTGAAACCATGCGGCCCCATATTGGACAGACTGTCCATGGTGGATGGCAGCACGCTGGCCAAGGCCGTAAAGCCCAGAATGCTGAAGGCATGCGCCAGCATGGCCAGCATCACATACTTCATCTCCCGCGCCTCGATCTTCTTGCCCAAGAACTCCGGGCTGCGCCCTATCATCATGCCCACCAGAAACACCGTCAGAATGGCGTAGCTGACCAGGCTGATAAAGCCCACGCCTATCCCACCAAACACGTTGTTCAGCATCATTTGGGCAATCGGCACCAGGCCACCCAAAGGCGTCAGCGAAGAGTGCATGGCATCGACCGAGCCGGTAGTCGCAGCCGTGGTCACGGTGGCAAACAAGCTGCTTTGCGCCACACCGAAGCGCAGTTCCTTGCCCTCCAGATTGCCACCGCCCATCGTGCTGCTTTGTGTTTGGTCCACCCCCAGGGAAGTCAGCAATGGATTGCCTGCCTGTTCGGCGCTATAAATCAGGGACAGAAAACCGATGAACATCACCAGGAAGGCCGCAAAGAAAGCCCAACCCTGGCGACGACGAGCCAGCATGGAGCCAAAGGCGTAAGTCAGGGCCGAAGGCACCAGCAACATGCTGAGCATATGCACGGTATTAGTCAGCGGCGTAGGGTTTTCAAATGGATGAGCCGCGTTCATACCAAAGAAGCCGCCCCCATTAGTCCCCACATGCTTGATGCTTTCAAGGCTGGCTACTGGCCCCAGAATTATCTGCTGCTTGAGACCTTCCAGCGTATTGACCACGACATCCGAGCTCAGTGTCTGTGGCATACCCTGCCAGATATACAGCAAGGCCAGCAGGAAGCTGCACGGCAAGAGCAAACG
Organism: Alcaligenes sp. 13f; assembly: GCF_020496585.1. Lineage (NCBI taxonomy): Bacteria > Pseudomonadati > Pseudomonadota > Betaproteobacteria > Burkholderiales > Alcaligenaceae > Alcaligenes > Alcaligenes sp. 13f. Next base: position 26,380 of record NZ_JAHKKC010000013.1, on the reverse strand, counting down.
ATACAAGGAGCGGGTGAAATCCACCCAGTAGTTGCCAATATCCGCCGAGCTTTTACGGCTTAAGCCACGGATGAAACCACCTGCCGCTGCCAGACCCGTTGTGGCACTGATCATCATCAGAAAGGTGATGGCCGCCATTTGGGAAAAATTGGACAGACTGGATTCACCCGAGTACGCCTGCCAATTAGTATTGGTCGTAAAAGACACAGCCGTATTAAAGGCCAGGTCAGGCGTTTGTGCGGCGCGCTGCAGGCTGTCGCCGGGAATCCAGCCCTGCACCCGCAAAAGAATATATCCCAGAAGCAACATGGCGGCATTGCTCAACAAGAGCGCCAGACCATATCGCTTCCAGGACATTTTCTCTTCAGGATTCACGCCCAGCAGCCGATACGTGCCACGTTCGATCAGGCTGTGATTGGGGCTACTGAAAAAATGGGCAATCCATTTACCCACCACCACTAACAAGACCGTAGAGACGGCCAGAATAACTAGAAACTGCATCAGATCGTCCAGCATGACAGCTCCTCTTACAGCTTCTCAAGACCAAGAACCAATCCGGTCGCCATCGCAAAGAACGCGAACAGCACCGCTAAAAATAGAAAATCACTCATATGCACACCTGTTCCCACAATGAACACTTGCTGGCCTGAACTTAGAATTTTTCGGCCTTGAGCAAGGCATAGAACAAATAGATAAACAGCCCCAGAGAAATCCCTCCTGCCAGAACCGTAAAAAAGGACGCACTCATCCCGAACTCCTGATCAATGCTGACTTGCAGCAGACAGAGAAAGTCTAGGAGTGGCGGCATAAATTCAGAGCAGTGTTTACTGGCCCGCGTATAAAGACGGCATATGGATTTGGGCCAGGGCGACACCGGCACGCTCCAGCAACTGATCTGTCCAGCGTTGATAAGTCTGTCTGGCAATAAGGTGCAAAGTGCTCAGGTGCTGATCCAGGCCCAACAAGATATGTTCCGCATCCTGGGCCGCCGGACCGTATACCTGCTCCAACTCGCAGCAGCCGTGATCACACCACTGACGGATGCTGTCGGCAGTCACTTCCAGGTGGCCTTGAAAGGCCCAATGCGGGCCCAGGCAAAAACCTTTATTCAGGCAATGTGGGCCGTATAAAGTCCGGCTGGCCCCCGAGGGAATCTGGAAGGTGTCGTAATGCCAGTTGAACAGCATGGCACGCCTGGGCAGGCCCATGACACGCCGGGCGTAAGGGCTGCTCCAGACCTGACCCCAGCCTATGTTCGGATACGGGTTGCGCTGCACGCGGGCCCCCAGGGAACGCGCCAGCAGTTGCGCCCCGAAGCAATGCCCCAGAACCGGAACATGACGCTGAACCGCATCCAGCAACAGTGCATGCTCCTGCTCTATCCAGGGCAAAAGATCATTGACACTGCGATCACTGCCCAGCACCACCACCCCGCTGTAATCACGAGCCGACACGGGCGCCCGGCCATCCAGCGGCGACATGCACAAGTGATAGGGAAGACCGTGGCTCTCCAGATGATCCAGCAGCACCCCCGGCCCTTGCGTGACCTCGTGCTGCAAAACAAGAATGGGTTTCATGAGATGAAAGCCTGACCGCGCAGGCCTGTTGTTCAGGAGAACTCACTGTAGAACTGGCCGTATCAAGACCAGGATCTGTTTGCGATCAGGCTCGTATAAGTGGCATCAAGGTGCTTCCTGCAGCACACAAAAAACCAAGACCGTCATTTGCCTGACATATGCCTTTGCTCAAATGTAATCGTTTTCATTTTGACGGCTGGGTGTCATGGCCAACATAGGAATACTGGATGTCGCCAGAGCAGCACAGGTATCGGTTGCGACAGTCTCGCGCGTGCTCAATGAGCCGGAAAAGGTGGGTGAGAAAACCCGCCTGCGCGTGCAAGCCGCGATCGACGCACTGGCTTATGAGCCCAATGCCTCGGCACGCAGTCTGCGCAGCCAGCGCAGCCGAGTCATCGGCGTGGTCTTGCCGACCTTGCTCAACCCCGTCTTTGCCGAGTGCCTGAAGGGCATCGCCGATACCGCAGCCCGCGGCGGCTATGCCATCCTGCCCTTCTTTACCGACTACCACCTGGAACGTGAATCCCAGGCCGTGGCTTTGCTCCTGGCCAGCAATGTAGAAGGCATTGTGCTGGTGGTCTCCAACCCGGCTCACTCTCCTGCTTTAGTTCGGCTGAGCAAGACACGCTGTCCCTACGTACTGGCGTACAACCTGCATCCCGAGCATCCTTGCGTCACCGTCAACGGCGAGCAGGCCATGATTGAATTGATCGGCCACTTAGCAAGGCAAGGCCATCGCCGCATTGCCATGGTAAGCGGTCATCTGCACGTTTCTGATCGCGCCCAGCAACGCAGCCGTGGCTATCTGAAAGGAATGGACAAGGCTGGCCTGGTGCCCATGCCACTGCTGGAAGTGCCTTTCATGGATCAAGGAGAGCAAGGGCAAGCACCGTCTTCTGAGGACGTGCATCTTGCCAGCGTCGCCCGACTCTTGCGCCAACCAGAACGCCCCACAGCCATGATTGGCTCCAACGATCTGATTGCCATTCGCTGTCTGCGCACGGCGCAGCAGATTGGCCTGCAGGTTCCCAACGATATCAGCGTGATCGGCTTTGACGGCATCGCCCTGGGCGCTGAACTGTTTCCACGCCCGGCCACCATCGCACAGCCCAATGAAGAAATTGGTCGCCAGTGCATCGGCCTGCTGCTGGAGGCGGTAGCCCAGCAAAAAACGGTTCCCGCGCAGGCCTCGGTTCTGCTGCCCTACACCTTCAACCCGGGCGAGTCCTGCGCCCCTGCCCCTTGTTCACCACGGGCGCATCCAGGATGAAGCCCCTTTCCTCTGCGGGACCCGCTCCCGCCCCCCTGCGCTCAAGCCAATCCCGGCTTTTGCCTGACACCACTTATTGACTGGAGTGATCGACCATGAAACATATGCTGAGCACATTGGCTTGCCGCCTGGCACTGTCCCTGGCCCTGATGACAGTGGGAAGCGCGGCTACCGCGCAAACCGCCATTTGCTACAACTGTCCACCTGAATGGGCCGACTGGGCGAGCCAGATCGAGGCCATCAAGGCGCACACCGGCATTACCGTCCCCCCCGATAACAAGAACTCCGGCCAGTCCCTGGCCCAGCTGGTTGCCGAGTCCGCCAATCCGGTCGCCGATGTGACCTATCTGGGCATCACCTTTGCCATTCAGGCCCAGAAAGAAGGCGTGACCCAGGCCTACAAACCCCAGGGCTGGGAGCAGATTCCCGAAGGCTTGAAAGACCCGCAAGGCCATTGGTTTGCAATCCACTCCGGCACCATGGGCATCATGGTAAACAAGTCGGCCCTGGGCAATGTGCCTGTGCCTGCCTCCTGGAACGACCTGCTCAAGCCCGAATACAAAGGCCTGGTCGGGTATCTGGACCCCTCTTCCGCCTTTGTGGGTTATGTGGGTGCCGTTGCCATCAACGAAGCCCTGGGCGGCAATATGGACAACTTTGACCCCGCCATCAACTGGTTCAAGACTCTGCAAAAGAACAATCCCATCGTTCCCAAGCAAACCGCCTACGCCCGCCTGATTTCCGGCGAAATCCCTATCTTGCTGGACTATGACTTCAGCGCCTACCGTGCTCAGTACAAGGACGGCGAGGACGTCGCTTTCGTGATCCCGCAAGAAGGCACGATTGTGGTGCCGTATGTGATGTCTCTGGTCAACAAGGCTCCGCACACCGAACAGGGGCGCAAGGTGCTGGATTTTGTGCTGTCCGAGCAAGGGCAGTCCATCTGGGCCAATGCTTTCCTGCGCCCGGTTCGCAGCAGCGCCGTCAGCAAGGAAGCCCAGTCGCGCTTCCTGCCCGACAGCGAATACGCACGTGCCAAGGCCATTGACTATGAGCGCATGGCACAGGGTCAGAAACCCTTTGCCGAGCGTTATCTGGCAGAGGTCCGCTAAGCGGTCCATGTGGAGTTAGCGTATGCAACGCAAATACCTGCTGCCCTTGTGCTCGGCCCCTGCCGTCGCTTTCTTTGCCGTATTCTGGCTCTTGCCCGCGGTACAGCTTCTGGCCCTGCCCGCACAAGAAGGCATGCACACCTACTGGGTCGTGCTGACATCAGGGCGGTACTTGCAGGCCTTGCTGCAAACGCTGCTCCTGTCCGCCATCGTGACCCTGGCCACCTTGGTGCTGGGTGCCATGGTCGGCATCGTGATGGCTCGCTATCGCGTGCCAGCCAAGCGCCTGCTGCTCTCCCTGATGACGCTGCCCCTGTCCTTTCCTGGCGTCATCGTGGGCTTTTTCATTATCTTGCTGGGCGGTCGGCAAGGGCTGCTGGCCCAGATCGGCCAGGATCTGGGGCTGGGGCGAGTGACCTTTGCCTACGGCCTGCTGGGTTTGTTTCTGGCCTATCTGTACTTTTCCCTGCCCCGCGCGATTGCTACTTACACCGCAGCCGCCGAATCCATAGACCGCAATCTGGAGGAAGCCGCGCGCTCCTGTGGAGCCACACGCTGGGACATCGCCAGAGATGTCTGGATACCGGAACTGGCTCCCACGTCCCTGTCTTGTGGTGCCATTGTTTTTGCCACCTCCATGGGCGCTTTCGGTACGGCGTTCACCCTGTCCAGCCGCTACGAAGTGCTGCCCATCACGATCTATAACGAATTTACCAACTATGCGAATTTCACCCTGGCGGCCAGCTTGTCCATTTCCCTGGGGCTGCTGACATGGTTTACCTTGTGGCTGGCCCGGCGTCTGGTCCGCGATCCCTCGGTCGTTATTTGAGGGCACCATGAAACTGAAAACGGCTTCAAATCCCCATCGCCCTGCCCCCTTGCTTCTGGCTGTCACCGGACTGACCGTCCTATTCCTGCTCGGCCCCATTCTGGTTTCCGTGCTGGCCGGGCTGGTCAACAATTATCGTATCGGACTGAAAAGTGGTCTGACCCTGAAATGGGTGGAGCAAGTCTGGGCCAACTATGGCGGCACAGTCTGGCTATCCCTGCAGCTGGCGCTGCTTTGTGTTCTGGCTGTCATTGTGCTGGGCGTCCCCTGTGCCTATGCCCTGGCACGCAGCCGCTCCCGTCTGGCGCGCAGCTTTGAAGAACTGCTGACCTTGCCAGTGGCAGTACCCGGCATGGCCTCGGCCCTGGCCATGCTGCTGGCCTATGGCTCCTTGCAAGGCTTTCGTCAAAGCTTCTGGTTCATTCTGGTGGGCCACATTGTGTTCACCCTGCCCTTTATGGTGCGTACGACCACAGCAGCTCTGCAAAAACGCAGCCTGATCGACCTTGAAGAAGCGGCCCGCTCGCTGGGAGCCAGCTTTACGCAAATCTTTTTCGGCGTCCTGCTGCCGGCCATCTTGCCTGCGATTGTGGCTGGCAGCCTGATGGTCTTCACCTTGTCGCTGGGAGAGTTCAACCTGACCTGGATGCTGCATACGCCACTTACCCGCACCTTGCCCGTGGGGCTGGCCGATAGCTATGCGTCCATGCGTATCGAGGTGGGCTCGGCCTATACGCTGATTTTCATGCTCGTCATCTTGCCCGTGCTGTGGGGGCTGCAGACCTTGGCGCGCTTGCTGGAGAAACACTATGGAAAATAAACACATACCGGTGCGTATCGAACACTGCGCCAAAACCTATGCCGATGGCACACGGGGATTGCATCCCAGCACTCTGGACATCGCCCCCGGTGAAGTCATGGCTTTGCTGGGGCCCTCGGGCTGCGGCAAGACCACCTTGCTGCGACTGATCGCCGGCCTGGAAATGCCCGATGCCGGCAGCCGCATTCTGTTCGACGGCCAGGACGTCACCCATCTGCCGATTGAAAAGCGTGAGGTCGGCATGGTGTTTCAACATTACGCCCTGTTCCCGAACATGACGGTGGAAGCCAATATCGGCTATGGCCCAAAGATCAAGGGCATGGCTCTGGCTGCGCGGCAGAAGCTGGTGGGTGAACTGGTCGATCTGATGCGCCTGAACGGGCTGGAAAAACGCCAGCCCTCCGCCTTGTCAGGTGGGCAACGACAACGGGTCGCCATCGCACGTGCCATTGCCAATCAACCCCGCGTTCTGCTGCTGGACGAGCCGCTGGCCGCCCTGGATGCCAAGCTGAAAGTCTCCTTGCGCGACGAACTGGCCGAGTTGCTGCGACGCCTGCGTATCACGGCCATTCATGTGACCCACGATCAGCAGGAAGCGTTTGCCATTGCCGACCGTCTGGCCGTCATGCACGAAGGCCGCATCATTCAGATTGGCGATGGCGAGAGCCTGTACCGCCATCCGGCCCACCCTTTTGTCGCTACCTTCCTCGGGCGGGTCAACGTCCTACAACGCAGCGAACAAAGCCTGCTCAATAACGAAATCCGTCTGGCAGACCTGAGCCTGACTTGCCCCGAGACCTTGCGCGGGGCGCAGGAGTTGCTGGTTCGCCCGGAAGACATCAGCGTTTGCATGGATACACCCAGCGGCTGGGCACGTGCCAAAGTGCGACAACGCAGTTTTATGGGAGGACGAGTGCAACTGACCCTGGACGTGGACGGACAAGCCCCTCTGACTGCCGAGGTAGACCGTGATCACGGAGCCGTCCTTGGCAGTACAGTGGAAATTCACATCAACCCCGGCAAGCTGATGCCCGGTACCGTGCCACTCTCTTAACGCAAGCGGATAACGATGCTGAAAACATTACTGATTCAAATGACGGACCCGCATATTCGGGAAGAAGGTCGGCTGGCTTATGGCCGTCTGAATACCGCACCCTATCTGCAGGACGCCATCGACCACGCTCTAGCCCTGCCACAGAAACCGGATGCCCTGGTGTTGACGGGCGATCTGACCGACTTTGGTCGACCACAGGAATATGCGCACTTGCGCCGCTTGCTGGCACCGCTGGGCTCCATCCCGGTGTATTTGTTGCCGGGCAACCATGATGACCGCCAGCAACTGCGCGAGAGCTTTCCCGAACATACCTATCTGGGTAAGGCCGGGCCCGTTTGCTACAGCGTGGATATTGGAGAGCTAAGACTGCTGGCCCTGGACAGTGCGGTATCGGGAGCCAGCGCGGGTAGTCTGGATCAGGAGCAGTTGGACTGGTTAAGTACCGAGTTGGCCCAACAGCCTGAGCGCCCCACCGTCATTGCCCTGCATCACCCTCCTTTCAACACCTTGATCGGTCACATGGACAAGATAGGCCTGCTGCAAGGAGCGGAACAACTGGAAGCGATTGTGCGCCGGCACAGCAATATCGAACGTGTGATCAGCGGGCATTTGCATCGCAATATCCAGATCCGTTTTGGCGGCACGATTGCCAGCACCGCCCCATCGGTGGCGCATCAAGTCTGTCTGGATCTGGCTGAAAATGCAGCATCGGCCTGGACACTGGAACCACCCGGCTATGCCGTTCATGCGCTGGACGGCCTTGGCCAGATCGTGACCCATACTGCCACCGTCGGCCAATTCGACGGCCCCTTCGCCTTCCATGAGCCAAGCGGGAAACTGATCGACTGATTGGATGCACGGCGTACACCAACTGCTGCTTGGCCTTGATGGTCTCGTCAAACCAAGTTGACTATAGGTCCCTCTTTGCTAGCTCAAGGCAGTAGCAAACGCTGACAGCATTAAGCAAAGCCGTTCAAGAACGCTAGGCCCATCCCATAAAAAAACACCCCAATATCGGATTCAACCGATATTGGGGTGTTTTGATACTGCTGCTTCAGATCAAGAGGGCTGCCCAGAGCCACGCCGATCTGCAAGCCATGTCTTACTTCTTGCTGTCTTTCAGCTGAGGTACAGCCGAACCAGCGGCAGGAGCCAACAAGCCAGCCTGGGTGTAGGTGAACAGCTTGTCGCGGGTGTCCACGATGTCCAGGTTACGCATGGTCAACTGACCGATACGGTCGCGTGGCGAGAACATGCTGTCCACTTTTTCCATGCTCAGACGCTCGGCCTTGTAAGTCAGGTTAGGCGAGACGGTGTCCAGAATGGAGTAGTCGTTACCGCGGCGCAGTTCCAGTGTCACTTCGCCAGTTACGGCACGAGCCACCCAGCGCTGGGCGGTTTCACGCAGCATGATGGCTTGTGGGTCAAACCAGCGGCCTTGGTACAGCAGACGGCCCAGACGCAAACCATTGATGCGGTACTGTTCGATGGTGTCTTCGTTGTGGATGCCGGTGACCAAACGCTCGTAAGCAATGTGCAGCAAGGCCATGCCGGGGGCTTCGTAAATGCCACGGCTCTTGGCTTCGATGATGCGGTTTTCGATCTGATCGCTCATGCCCAGACCATGACGGCCACCGATGCGGTTGGCTTCCAGCATCAGTTCCACAGGGTCGGAGAATTCCACGCCGTTCAGGGCGACAGGCTGACCTTCTTCAAAGCGCACACGCACTTCTTCAGCAGCCACGGCCACATCGTCACGCCAGAAAGCCACGCCCATGATGGGCTTGACGATATTGATACCGGCGTTCAGGTACTCCAGATCCTTGGCTTCGTGCGTGGCACCCAGCATGTTGGAGTCGGTGGAGTAGGCTTTTTCGGCCGACATCTTGTAGTCGAAGCCGTTTTCCTGCATGTACTCGGACATCTCGGCGCGGCCGCCCAGCTCGTCAATGAAGGTCTGGTCCAGCCAAGGCTTGTAAATCTTCAGTTCAGGGTTGGTCAACAAACCGTAGCGGTAGAAACGCTCGATGTCATTGCCCTTGTAGGTGCTGCCGTCGCCCCAGATATGGACGTCGTCTTCTTTCATGGCGGCAACCAGCATGGTGCCGGTAACAGCACGGCCAATAGGCGTGGTGTTGAAGTAGGTTACGCCACCGGTGGTGATGTGAAAGGCGTTGCACTGCAAGGCGGCAATCCCTTCAGCCACCAGTTGCTGACGGCAGTCCACCAGACGGGCCAGCGTGGCACCGTATTCCTTGGCCTTGCGGGGAATCGCATCGTAATCGGGTTCGTCAGGCTGACCCAGGTTCGCGGTGTATGCGTAAGGGATCGCGCCCTTGTTGCGCATCCACAAAAGTGCAGCGCTGGTGTCCAGGCCACCGGAAAAGGCAATGCCGACCTTCTGGCCGACTGGAAGAGATTCAAGGATGGTTGTCATTATCGCGTCAGTAGTGGTGTGCAAGTACAGTTCCGCCCGTAAGGCTCTCTGGTAGAGCCCTGCCCGCGGCAGGATCAATATGTCATTATATCGTCTTGACCGACCCTGGACACCTTTGCGTAGCTGGATTTAATTACTCGATGAACTAGAACATCCATTTTTACCTGGAGACAAGCCATGCCCGAGACCCACGCTCAACCCGCTATCAGCCGTTATCCCGTCCCCACGCTGGCCGAAATGCCCGAGGATATTCGCAGTCGAATTGAAGCCGTGCAGGAAAAATCCGGTTTTGTTCCGAATGTGTTTCTGGCTCTGGCCCACCGTCCTGACGAATTCCGCGCTTTTTTTGCCTATCACGACGCGCTGATGGAAAAGCCCAGTGGTTTGAGCCATGCAGACCGGGAAATGATTGTGGTGGCGACCTCCGCCGCCAATCAGTGTCATTACTGCGTGATTGCCCACGGTGCCATCTTGCGCATCCGCGCCAAGAATCCGCTGGTGGCAGACCAGGTTGCCGTGAACTGGCGCAAGGCCGATATTCCGGCACGCCAAAAAGCCATGCTGAGCTTTGCCATGAAAGTCTCGCAAAACGCTCAGGAGATTGAAGACGCCGACTTCCAGGCCCTGCACGAGCACGGTTTCAGCGACGAGGACGCCTGGGATATTGCCGGTATCAGTGCCTTTTTTGGCCTGAGCAACCGCATGGCCAACTTCATGTCCATGCGCTGCAATGACGAGTTCTACATGCTGGGACGCGTTCCCCGCTAAACATGATGCGTTACGCCCTGTTGTTTGCCGGGTGGATTTGTGTGGCGCTGGCGATTGCCGGCGCTGTTTTACCCTTGCTGCCTACCACACCATTTGTACTATTGGCCGCGTGGTGCTTTTCCCGTAGCTCCCCCCGCTTTCATCAATGGCTGCTGGATCAACGCCATCTGGGCCCATACCTGCGCAATTGGGAGAACGGCCAGGGCTTGACCCGCCAGGCCAAACGCCGGGCGCTGATCATGTTGTGGCTGTCGCTGGCCGTCTCGGCCTGGCTGACCAGTCACCTGGGCTGGTATCGACTCGGACTCTTGATTCCAGGCATTTTCGCCACCCGCTATTTGCTGCGTGCCAAAACCCTGGATGACACCCCTTCCGAGCCTATGCAAAAATAGCCTGCTTGAACCGATCCTGGCTTGACCCTTTTTGTTTGAAACACCATGTCCAATCCTGTTATCTTGCTGGCTGCCGCCTACATCACCAACTCTGAAGGCCAAATTCTCCTGGTCCGCAAACGTGGCAGCGCCTATTACATGCAGGCAGGCGGCAAGCTGGAAGCAGGTGAAACGCCCTTGCAAGCCCTGCAACGCGAACTGGACGAAGAGCTGGGCCTGACAGCGGAAGAAACCGCCTCGGCCCGCTATGAAGCATACTTTGAAAGCCCCGCCGCCAATGAACCTGGCCACGTGGTTCATGCCCACGTTTTCACCTTGACGGTAAACCGGGAAATCCAGGCCGCCGCCGAGCTGGAAGAAGCACGCTGGGTCAGCCCGCAAGAAATCCGTTCGCTGACGCTAGCCCCCTTGCTGGCTAATCACATTCTGCCGCGCCTGTGCGCCCAGGCCGCCGCCTGAGCTGCAGCTTGCACAAGACGTCCTTCCGTCTTGTGCCGTCCAAGCCACGAACCGCCTATTTTTTGGCATAATGTCGCCCTTGAGTCCCCTCTTTGGGGACGCAGCTATTTGCCCGACCAGCCCGCAACGGCGGGCTTTCTTTATTGAGCGCTAATTTATGTCCTCTTTGCCCTGTCAAGGCGCAATCGTCACCTTTACCCTGCAGCAGCTGCGTGCCGCCACGCAAGCCGGGGGGATTTTAGGTGTGTCCATCAAAGGACAAGGCAATCATTTTTTTGTACAAGTGGCCACGCGTGCCGGTCAGGCCGTGCTGGTTACCGCCCGCAGCAAAGATCCGCGCAGTTTCAAGAGCCCCTTGCAGGCCATGGTTCTGCTCAAGCAAGTCGGGATCGTCACAGGCCAGTTTGATCTGACCCAGTACTCGCCTGACCAGCACGAAACCGCCCCGCGCAGCCGTCGTCGCCCGGCCAAGCCCAGCAAACTGGGACTGCGCTGGAACCGGATTGCAGAAAGCATCTCCAGCCCCGCTCAACCTTCTTTGGATGATCCCAGCCTGGACATCAGTGAAGAACAGACGCGTCGCCTGATCGCCAGGCAGGAAAACCAGCAGTTAAGCCTGCTGGGCAACTAAACGCAGCCCACTAGTGCTTCTGGGCGTGTTGAGCGAATAAGCCGCGTCCAAAGCCTGTTCCAGGTCTTGCTGCAAGTGCTGGGGCTCTTCCAACCCCACATGCAAACGCAATAACTGCCCTTCCCCGAACAAGGCTTTCCCATTGCGTTTGGGCATATCCATGGGTAGAGCCAGACTCTCGAAGCCCCCCCAGGACAGACCGATGCCAAACAGGCGCAAGGTCTTGAAAAAGCAAGATAACTGCGCTTCGCTCAAGGGTTCCAGCACAAGGCCAAACAAGCCGGTAGAGCCGGTGAAATCCCGCTTCCAGATGGCATGACCGGGATGCGATTCCAATGCCGGATGCAACACCCGCTGAACCTGCGGATGATTCTCCAGAAAACGGGCAATCTGCAAAGCACTGGCTTGGTGCTGACGCAAGCGCACACCTAAAGTACGCATGCCGCGCAGCGCCAAAAAGGCATCGTCAGGACCGGCTGTCTGACCAAAATCATGTGCAGCACGACGCAGCAACGGCCAGGCGCGCTCATTCGCGGTGGCAATTCCCAGCAAGGCATCGGAATGCCCGGTCAGATACTTGGTGGCCGCCTGAATGGATACGTCTACACCATGCTCGAAGGGCTGGAAGAACAAGGGAGTAGCCCAGGTATTGTCCAAGAGCACATACGCCCCCACCGCATGTGCGCAGCGAGCAATCGCAGGAATATCCTGAATCTCGAAAGTGGCCGAACCGGGCGACTCTACGTACACCACCTTGGTATTGGGACGAATCAGGCTGGCCATGCCCTCACCCAAAGACGGCTCATAGAACTGCACCTGAATACCCATGCGGCTGGCCAGCACCTGCTGGGCAAACGCGCGTACCGGTCCATAGACTGAATCCGGTATCAGCAAATGATCTCCAACTTCCAACATGCCCAACAAGGCATGAGTACAGGCCGCCAATCCAGAGGGAAACAAGCTGGCCTGAAAACCGCCTTCCAGCTCGGCCACGGCCTGCGTCAAGGCCTGCAAGGTGGGATTGGTGAAACGGCCATAAGAGGCGTAGGGATTGTCAGGCTCCTTGCGCTGCGCCCATTGCTCCAGATTGTCGGCCAGGATCGTGGAGCCGCGACAAACGGGTACATTCACAAAACCAGCCGACACGCTGGTGTCCCGTCCTACATGGGTCAAACGGGTATGTTGATAATTGCAGTCCTGCATGCTGTTTTCCTGATCCTGATCGCTAGAGATGAATGGAAACAGTCTACGCAAGAGCCCAAGGGCAATTATTGCGTTTTCACGCTACTGTAGGCAGAATTCGGAGAATAAAAACCTACAATCAGCAAGATTATTGGGAAATTATTTTTATGCTGGATAAATTCGACAAGCACATTCTGGAGATCCTCCAAAACGATGCCACCTTGGCCATTCAGGAAATTGCCGATCGGGTGGGTTTGTCCAGCACACCCTGCTGGCGACGCATACAACGCCTGGAGCAGGAAGGCTATATCGAAAAACGGGTGGCTTTGCTCAGCTCTGAAAAGCTGAATGTAGGGGTGACGGTGTTTGTGGCCATCAAGACCAATCAGCACAACAAACAGTGGTACAGCCAGTTTTCGGCCGTGGTGGAGGCGATCCCGCAAATTGTGGAGTTCTATCGCATGAGCGGCGATACCGACTATTTGCTGCGCGTGGTTGTGCCTGACATCAAAAGCTTTGACCGTGTTTACCAGCGCCTGATCTCGGAAATAGAGCTGACCGACGTCAGCTCCAGTTTCGCCATGGAGCAGATCAAGTTCACGACCCGTCTGCCCCTGGACTACGCCTGATCCAGTGTGGTTCAGGGCTTAAAAGCTGTATTCCACATCCAGCGTCTGGCCGATACTCAGTCTCTGAGGTTTGGATTCAACCAGCATGGCCTGCATGCCAAACAAGGTCCCTTGCGGGAACTGACGGCTTTGTGCCAAGGCCAGGCCGGGTTGGGTACCCACATCCGCTGTCAGCTGATTCACATTGGGCATAGGGCAACGAGTACAGGGGCGGATAAAAGCAAAGCTCAAGCCTTCACTGCTGACACCCAGCACATAGTCCTCTTCATACGCGGGCAAGCCCTCAAAAACCACATTCGCGCGGAAACGATTCATGGGCACGGCCTGCTCACCTGACTGTTGCACCAGGCGGTTCAGCTCTTCCAGGGACGCCTCATTGGTAAACAGAAAAGGCAGCGCATCTGCAAAACCAAAACCGTTGATCTGATCACCAATCTGACGCCAGCCCTGGGACTTTTCTTCCCAGGGACGCACACGTTCGGTCAATACATAACGCCTTGCACGGATATGGTTACGCAACACCCGGCAAGGAGTCTGCAAAAAGTCGCTAAACCATTGCGCGACCTGATCGCCCTCGTCCCGGCCCAAGGTATCTGAACTCCAGATACGCACGGACACAGCGACGTTATCCCCTGCCGGGGCATCCAGAGACCAGGACAAAGGATCCATACCAGGCGCTTGCACAGTAATCTGCCCGTCCTGCACCACTGGCTGAATCAAGGCCATGCGCGGCCAGCGACGCTGCGTCATGAATACGCCCTGTTGGTCAACAACAACCCACTCTCGGTCAAAGGCCAGGCCCGCAACGCTGACCTCCACGCCCTGTGGATGGGCCTGGGCGGCACAGGATTTGATGGGATGGGTAAAAAGGCCAGTGATGGTAATCATGAGTCGCAACAGAAAAGGCAAGTTAAGGGACCTATTCTAAAACAGCCTGAGCGCCTGCCTGCCCCTGCTTTGGAGACTGATTGCAAAGAAGTGGATCAGAAACATCGACTCTGAAAATCTATTTCGCACCAATACTTGACAACAGCGCAAAGCTATGAGTTAATAGTTGATTGATTGCACCAACATACCATTACATCAAGAAAGTGCGATCAACATTTTTTTGAATGTACTCACGCAAAACAGGTCCCTTTGACCTTCTGGCATGTCCCCAAACATGCGGGTATTCATTCACCACGGCGACGACAGCCACATCCAGACTTATTTTTTGCATCGTAGCGGACTCGCTCCGTCCATTTGCTTGGCAAACGAATAAGGCGCTGTCCATGCTGCCACAGAGCACGTCTGCCTGACATTTGTTCGACCAGCGCGGCTCTACATTGAAATAGCAATGGCTTGGCCTCCGTGTGGAGACCGATCCATCATGGTGTCATCAAATCTCAATAAAAAAACGATGTAATGACGCCACACGATAAGGAAAAAAATTATGAAAAATATCTATCCAACCGGTTTGGTATCGCGCCCTGAGCATATTGCCTTGAACAAGACCGATATTCGCATTGGCGATACCGTTTACTTGCAACCCAAGAACGGCCCTCGCATGGCGGGTACCGTGATTTTCAGCTCGCCTGTACACGGCTGCACCACCTATACGGCAGATGCGCAGAACCAGGACGCCAACGTGCGTTTCCGTTTCCGCCTGCAGGACGTGCATCATGTGGCCCCACGCCACTTCATGCCCGCTCTGAACTGAAGCTTTGCCACCTGATTGATACGGGGAGCGCAATGCAGCCCCCGTATTAATTTCATTTAATAATAGTTAATTACAATTTGTAATAAACATTATTGCTTTCATCCTAAAATAGTGGCGGCCTAAAACTTATCCGACGCTGTAAAGCGTCCACGTTGAGCGTGCGCTCCTATGGCAACGGATATGAAACCAAAGCAGGCATTCTGCTTGCGCCCGCCGCGGCGCTCTTCCTATCTCTCCCGTTTTTTTCTGTTCAGCCTGGTCCTGCTTCTGACCCTGCTGGGTACCAAGCTGCGCCATTACGATGCGCTAACTATTTTCTGGCCTGCCGAAGCTGTGCTTCTGGGCCTGTTTATCCGCCGTCCTGACTGGGCCAGCCAAAAACTGAACTGGCTGATCATTACACTGGCCTACTTCTGTGCCGAGCTGCTGGCCCATAACCCGCTGTCCATTGCCCTGCTCCTGACCGTGGCCAACGTCAGCGGCGTCAGTCTGGCGTATTGGCTGATCACCCGCAATCCTTTGCTGGACCTGTCCCTGCGTCGCCCTCAAGCCATGCTGACGCTGGCAGCCTACTATGGCTTGGCCTGTGTGTTATCGGCCTTGCTGGGCGGTTTTGCCCTTTATCTGCATACCAGTCAAGATCTGCCCCTGGCTATCCTGTCTTGGGTGCTGACGGGCTTGATCTCCTATACGGCCATCCTGCCCGTTATCCTGACCGCCCCCGCCCGCCCGTGGCGCCGCTTTCTGGAATACTGGAACGAGCCGCACCTGATGAGCCTGTCCCAGCTGGCGCCCGCGCTGTCCTTGTTCTTGATCAGCTTGCTGAGCCTGCTGATTGATGGCCCGGGCTCTCTGGCCTTCCCCGTCCTGCCTTTATTGTGGTGCGCCTTGAGCTACTCGCTCTTTTCCACCACCTTGTTGACTCTGTTCTACGTGCTCTGGACGCTGTTTGCCTTGAGCCAGCCCATCTACTTCCTGCCCAGCCAGCTCCATACCTCGCTGGACCTGCTGTCGCTGCGCATCGGCATTGCCTCCATTGCTCTGGCTTCAATCACCAGTGCTAGCCTGATGTCGGCCCGCAATCTGGCGGTTGAAAAGCTGCAGCGGCTTGCCCACCACGATGCCCTGACCGGCCTGCTCAACAAACAGGCTTTTTATCAGCAAAGCCAGGCCATACTGACTCAATGCCGTCTGAAACAAGTTCCCGTCAGCGTCATCGTTCTGGACATAGACCACTTCAAACCCATTAACGACACCCACGGCCACCATGTCGGTGACCTGGCCTTGAGTGCCATCACCCAGCGTATTTCACTGGCTTTGCGCGATACCGATGTATGCGGCCGACTGGGCGGCGAGGAATTTGGGATCTTATTGCCTGATTGCAGTGCGCAGCAGGCCCATGCTGTCGCTGAGCGGGTCCGTAAAAGCATTTCCCTGCTGCCCTTTTCCCTAGACAACGAGCAGCAGCTGACCATGACTGCCAGCTTGGGAGTGGCCACTCTGGAACCCTCCACCCTGGATGTGCACGCCTTGCTGCGCCAGGCCGATACGGCCTTGTACGAGGCAAAACGCGCGGGCCGGGACCAAAGTTATTCCTATCATTTCCCTACGCCCAAGACGGGGACTTGACGCTATCCGTAAGCAAACCGATACTGATGTTTCAATACGAAACAAAACATCAGGGAGTGCTGATATGGCGTCAGTTTATGGCTCACCTTTGTGCCAGGCATGTTTGACCTTGCCACAGGGTATAAGTACTAGCCAAGCGCATGCCGATTTGCGTTTACTGGGACAACACCCGCCCTCCGCCGACGGCGCCCACGAAACCCAGTACCGCTGCCTGAGCTGCCAGACTCACTGGCTGCTGCGCACCAATCGCTGGGGCGTTCCCGAGGGGTTTCGCCTCAAGCCCGTATAGGCAAAGGCAGGCACATGCACTACCATGACAGCTTTCTCTGTTAGCGATTCCCGTATGTCTGCCCTGCTGTTTGATACTGAAACCACCGGCACTGCCAAACCTCAAGTCATCGAGGCGGCCTGGTTGCGTTTGAGCGACCCGGTCTTCTTGCTGGTCAATGAAGAATTTGAGCAACGCTACCGACCTGATGAAGCCAATACGCTGGGTGCCTTGGCCACGCATCACATCTATGACGAAGAGCTGCAGGACTGCCCCTCGCATACCGAATTTCAGCTGCCCGCCGATACCCAATACATCATTGGCCACAATGTGGACTATGACTGGGGCGTGGCCGGCTCTCCCAATATCAAGCGTATCTGCACCCTGGCCCTGTCACGCCACTTGATTCCAGGCCTGGACAGCTACAGCCAGTCCGCCCTGATTTATCACATTGACCGCGCCAACGCGCGAGAGCGCCTGCGCAATGCACACAGCGCGCTAGCCGACGTGCGCAATTGCCTGTCACTCCTGCAGTATCTGCTGGGTCTGAAGCAAAACATCAACACCTGGGAACAGCTGTGGCAGTTGTCCGAGCACGCCCGCATTCCCACCGTTTTGCATTTTGGCAAACACAAGGGCATGGCCATTGCCGATGTTCCACAGGACTACAAGAACTGGCTGCTGCGCCAGCCGGACCTGGACCCCTATCTGATCAAGGCTTTGAAGGTCTAAACCTCAAGGTTCGTAAAATCCCTAATGGCTGTCTGCCACCTTATGCTCAATGATGAAGGTCCCAACAAGAACTTCATGAGGTGGCAAATGATCGAGGTTGCATACGTCACGAAAGATATGCGTCGGGACCCTTACGAACGAATTACCCATCTTGGAGGTGCAGGCTGGCAACGCTCTCAACCGGATGTTGTCCAGCAAATTGAGCAGGGCCAGGAAGATTACTACATTCTTCTGGATGGCATTCCCGCCAAACTGATCGTGGCGCTCAGCCGTTTTGGTGCCAAGTACCTGAAAACTGAGCTTGAAGTTGAAGAGCCTCATATTTTGCTCAGCCTTCCCAGCCAGGCTGCCTGAACCGCCCGGCCTTCCCTCCACTCCCTGCCAGGGAGCACAAAAAACGCGGCTTGAAGCCGCGTTTTTCATGCCTGCCTTAAAGCCCGCTTAGGGTTTGAGCAAGTGCCACTGCCCGTTACGCACGGTAATCAATTCACGACCGCGCTCGTCAAAACCGCTATGGTCCTCGGGCGACATGGTGTAAACACCTTGGGTCGCCACCAGATCACGTGTTTGCTCCAGAGCGTCACGCAAAGCTGAACGGAACTCGGGCGTACCCGGCTTGGCCTTGCTGGCCGCCTCAGGAATGGCCTTTTCCAGCAACAGGCCTGCGTCATACACGTTGGCGCCAAAGGTGGCAGGAGCCTGACCATAACGCTCGGTGTAGCGCTGAATGTAATCCTGAGCGATCGGCTTGGCAGGGTTGCTGTCTTCAATTTCCGGCAAAACCAGCATCAGGCTGGCGGCCAGAATAGTACCTTCAACCTGCTCGCCGCCCAGACTCAAGAAGGCGGGCAAGGCGGCACCGTGCGTTTGATAGATTTGCCCTTTGTAACCTTGCTTAACCAAAGTCACTTGCGGCAAGACGGCAGCAGCGCCTGTACCGGCCACCAGAACCACGTCCGGTTTGGCAGCGTAAATCTTCAGAGCCTGACCCGTTACCGATGTATCCGAACGCACATAGCGTTCCGTGGCCACAATCTTGATATTGTTCGCGTCCGCCAGCTCCTTGAACACGCTCAACCAGCTCTCGCCGTAAGCATCGTTAAAGCCCAGGAAACCGGCCGTTTTCACACCATTGTCGACCATATGCTTGACCAGGGCCTGAGCAATAATGTCGTCATTCTGGGTAGTTTTAAAGATCCATTTCTTTTGCTCGGTCATGGGCAGCACGACGGACGCTGCGCCCACCGGGGCCAGTACGGGTGTACCCGAGTCAGCCGCAAACTGGATCAAACCCATGGCGTTGGGCGAGCCGGTAGGCCCGATCAAGGCATCGATCTTGTCCTCGGAAATCATTTTCTTGAACAGCGTTACTGTCTGGTTCGGATCACTGGCGTCGTCCATGGAGACGTATTCAACCGTCAGATCTCCGACCTTGGTCGGCAAGAGGGGCACCGTATTGCGCTGTGGCAAGCCAACCACCGCGGTTGGCCCGGTGGCCGAGGCGATCACACCAATTTTGACTTGTGATTGGGCCGGTGTGGCCAAGGCAGCCAGAACAACGGACAAAGCAAAAGCAGTTCGAGTCAATTTCATAATATGCAGAGCTGATTAAGCCCTTCCCCCCTTGATATCAGCGCAGCCGCGCCTATATGGATTGATCTGGACATAAGATACCCAATTCCCCATGCCACACACGCCTTTTCAGGCGATTTTCTCCGGCAGGTCTGCTTACAATTGTACGCGGGCGAGCCCAATAAAGTAGTTTATAACGAAGCTACTGTTTACCCTTGATAGAGCGAATCCATGTCACTTCAGCAAATGTTGCAACAAATTCTGCAAAGCGGCCATAGCGCACTGAAACAAGGCCAAGGTCAGTTGAACACTTCCGGCCTGGGTAAAAAAATCAGTGAACAAGCAGGCGGTTTTGGCGGCGGTGCCGTGGTAGGCGGCGTTCTGGGCGTCCTGCTGGGCAACAAGAAGTTCCGCAAAATGGGAGGCTCCATGGCCGCCTATGGTGGAGCCGCTGCCCTGGGCGCCTTGGCCATCAAGGTCTACCAAAACTGGCAGGAACAAAATGCGGGCCAACAAGCGGCCCCCACTCCAGTGCAAGCCGTTCCACCCGCCCCATTGCCTTTGGCCGCCAGCAGCCAGGCCGACACTCACGCCATGGTCATCCTGGCCGCTCTGGTCTCTGCCGCCAAGGCTGATGGCCACATCGGCGATGCCGAACGTGAACTGATCGACGCCGAGATCAATAAAATGGCTGCCCCTGAACAGGCACGGCACTGGTTGTCCCAGGAGCTGCTCAAGCCTGTTGATCCACAAGCCGTCGCCCAACTGGCGCAAACACCCGAGATGGCCGCCGAAATCTACTTGACCAGCGTGCTTGCCATTGACGAGCAAAGCTATATGGAACGTGCCTACCTGGATGAGCTGGCACGTTTACTATCCTTGCCAGACTCTTTGCGTAAAAGTCTGGATAATCAAGTACAAGCTTTACAGCAAGCGTAAATCTGCAGCGGGGCCATTCCACGAGAATGCCCTGGCTCTGATTGCTTTTCTTTTCACCTCTGGGCTAAACCCTCGAAACAGCCCTTTGACTCATCAAGGAAACCACCCATGAAAAACACCTTCAAGTTGACGATTGGTTCACTGGCCTTAATGGGTTTGGCCGCTTGTGCGGCTCCTGGCAACAATAGCAACACAACTTCCGAGCGCCAGATGGATAAAGAAATTTCCCTGCAGGCTTATCACTGGCGTCTGTTTGCCACGACCGGCAAAGACGGCCAGCCAGCCCCCGCCATTCCAGGCGCTGGCGGCGAGCAAGTCACCCTGAATTTCACCGATACCATGATGTCGGTCGACAATCTGTGTAACGTCCTGGGGAGTGGCTACACCGTCAAGGGCTCCAAAATCACCTTCACCTCGCCTGTCAGCACCATGAAAATGTGCTCGGACCCCGAGTTGATGCGCAACGAACAAGCCGTGGGCAAACTCTTGCCTACCGCAACGGACTGGAGCATGGCCAAGGCTGATTCCTCTCCGGACAATCCAGCTCCTGTCCTGACCCTGAACTTCAAGGATGGAAGTAAATGGCGCCTGAAGGGTGAGCCTACCGCCACTACCCGTTACGGCAGCGAACCAACGCGCGTATTCCTGGAAGTGGCTGCTCAGCGCGAAGCGTGTTCGCACCCGTTGATGCCCAACTACCAGTGCCTGAAAGTACGTGAAATCCAGTACAACGACTCCGGCCTCAAAACCCACACGGGCGAATGGATGTACTACTACGGTGACATCGAGGGTTACACCCACACACCAGGGGTTCGTAACGTGCTGCGTATCAACCGCTACGAGCTGAAGAACGTGCCTGCAGACGCTTCGTCCAAGGCCGATGTGCTGGACATGGTGGTGGAGTCTGAGCAAGTCGGCAACTAAGCCAGGCGGCAAGCTCGTCTAAGCACTATCTATAAAGACGGCCTGATCAAACGCCCCCAAGGTTGGAGTTCTTTCCGGCCTTGGGGATATTTGTTTCAGGGATGTTTTTTATCTGATTCAGGCAGCAAGCCACCCTGTTTCAGATAAGTAAAACTCCATAAGAAACAGCAGGTTCGAAGCCACAAATAGTTACTCACTGCTATGCTTTGAACCTAGTCAGCAGGCCTGCCCATCCGTAGTATGGAAATACCGGATAACATTTTTCACCTCCCTATTTATCCGGCTTCAGGCCTTGCGACATGCGAGGCTTTTTTTTTGTGCCTGCACATGCTCTCAAGACAAAAAATAGCCCGGCGGATCGCATTGATGTCACACCGGGCTTTTTATTAATTCCTGTCGTAGGCGCTAGCGCTTGAACGGAATAAACCGTGATGAGGCTGACCTTATTTCAGCGGCCCATAAAATATAAAAAATGCACCGGCCCCAATCAGCGTAAAGCCAAGCAGATGGTTAAGCGTAAAGCTCTCTTTCAGATACAGCACCGAGAACACCACAAACACCAGCAAGGTAATGACTTCCTGCATGGTCTTTAACTGTGCAGCACTGTAGACGGTATGCCCCAAACGATTGGCCGGCACCGCCAGACAATACTCCACCAGGGCGATCCCCCAGCTGATCAGCACGACTTTCAGCAAAGGGCTATTGGGATACTTCAGGTGCCCATACCAGGCAATGGTCATGAACACATTGGAGACGACCAACATCAAGATGGGGAGGATCTTAGCCATTCTGGACACGGGGATAAAAAGCGGCCTGCGCCGCGACCCGGCCAGTGTAGCGTCACATTGAATCAACGCCTATGGGGATAATCAGGCAGCAGAAAGGCGGAGTATCAAGCGACTTGCCTCACTCCACAATCTTCAGGAAGTCCACCTCGATTTCGGGGGGCCGTTTAAGACTGGTATCCACCTCGCCAATCAGCTCCACCTTGGTTTTCTCATCCAAAGTCTGACCCGCAAAATGCTTGGCCTTGATCTCCGCCACGATCTCGCCGGTGCCATCAGAAAACACAAACTTGTCGTGCGCGGTTTGACGCAGAAGATGTCCCTGCATCCGTACATCCTGATCATCGACCGGGTTCTTTAAAATCTCCGCGACCGTGATCTGAGCAATCTCTGAAGGCCCCGTATATTGGGCTTGGGCGGGAAACGACAATACAGCCGAAGACAAAGCCAGCGCCACGGCCGAGCGCAACTTGAGGTAACTGGACATAAAGACTCCCTTTGTTCATGGCTTGAAGTTCCACCATAACAGCAGATATCATCAGTGTCCTTATGAGAACCGCGCTGTGGGGCTCGCCTTGTTACCAGACGCGACATCATGACGCGCGTTTACTATCCACGGCTGCCGCCATCACGATGTACCCATTGCGGCACCTCGCAGCCAAGATCCTGCCTGGCCTGCCCGACCATGGTGAGGCAGTGATAGACTCTCTTCGCCCCTGCTCCGTCTCCGCCACCTGCTGCCTCAACAAACCAGCACTACACCTGCTCCATGCCCCTTCTTGAGAAACTAGGCCCTCGCATCTGCATTCTTGGCCCGTCCAATAGCGGGAAATCCACCCTGGCTGACGCTATCGAACGCAAACTGGCCATCCCGGCCGTGCACCTGGATCAGCTCTACCATCTGCCCCACACTAACTGGGTGCCCCGCCCCGAAGCAGACTTTATCGCGCTGCATCAGGCCGCTATAGCACAGGAGCAATGGGTGATGGAAGGTAACTACACACGTCACTTGGCCCCACGCCTGGAGCACGCTACAGGCTTTATCGTGCTAGAGGTCTCCACCGCTACCAGCCTGCTGCGCTACTTTCGACGCACCCTGTTTGAGCGCAACCGTCGTGGTGCCCTGGAAGGGAGTAAAGACAGCGTGAAATGGCAAATGATCCGCCATATTGCCATCGTCACTCCGCCCAATCGCCATAAGTACTTAAGCATTTTTGAAGCAAGCACCTTGACTAAAGTCAGACTAGGCAGTCCCCGCGAACTGAAGCAGTTTTATCAGAGTGAAGGCCTGGAACGATGAGAAATTAAAGGCACTCATCATAACTTCAAGGGAACACAGTGGTCTGTGCTCAACATAGTTACTACGCTATATCATCTATGCTTTGAGAATAAATCGGCTGCTCAAAACAATCTGCCCCCTCCCCTACTTAACGCTTTTTCATTTCCTGATCGACCGTCTCCATCCAGGCCTGATCGCAAGGTACAGGCTGTGCCGGGTGCTGACCATACAAACGGATATGGACCACTTTGCACCACTCCTGCGAGCCGTAGTCGGGACCGTGCCCTTGCCCATCAGAAACAGCCAACTGGCGATCCACCTTTTCCAGCCACGCTTCGCTGCCCACTGTCTCGGGGGGTGCCGTAGTTTGGCAAGCGGCTAGCAATAAGGCGGGGACAAGCATCAAGAAGATTCGCATGGAAGTACCTGAAAAGAAGGGGCGAAACGTCCTTTATAGCAGAGTGGGATAGGGATAACCGGGGCGGGCCTCATCTCCCTGCATGCGTCCGTCTCCTCCCATGACAAGGAATTTGAACCTGTACCCTAACCTGTACAAGTCATATTATTTTCATTAAACTTGTACGGTAAATTGAACAAGTGAGCTTGCCATGAAAATCATCTCGTTTTCAGAAGCGCGCAACAGTTTGAAAGCGGTACTGGATGGCGTAGTGGATGACGCCGACACCACCATCATTACGCGTCGTGATGCTGAGGATGCGGTGGTCATGTCACTCGATTACTACAACAGCCTGATGGAAACCGTGCACCTGCTGCGCTCCCCCGCCAATGCGGAACACCTGAGCCGTTCTATCGAACAGTATCGTGCCGGCAAAGCCATGCCGCGCGAGCTGAGCGATGACTGACCGACTTCTGTGCTGGACCGACGCTGCCTGGATTGACTATGTGTACTGGCAAGGTCAGGACCGCAAGACCTTGAAGCGTATCAACAGACTGATAGAAGAAGTACGACGTGCGCCGTTCGATGGCATAGGCAAGCCTGAAGCGCTCAAAGAGAATCTGTCCGGTTTCTGGTCAAGACGCATTGATGACACGAATCGCCTGGTCTATGCCGTAGACAAGGCAAGCATCACGATTATTTCTTGCCGTTACCATTATTGAGAATCCGGATTCTGGTGCCCCCCCAGGAGTCGAACACGGCTCTCTGAAATCCGAGGTAATTAGCTAGCTCTCCTGGGATTGTCACGCTACCACTCCACGCAAACGCTTCATGCAAAAGGTGGGAACAAGCATTAAGATTCGCATGACAACATCCAAAATAAAATTTCAGCTATAGCAGAGCATAAAAAACTATTATTTTTCAATGCTCTTTTTATGGCAAGACCATCAGGGGCTCAAGCTCATCCCTGACAAGCGAGACAACAATGAAATGCTTGTTACTGTGCCTGATCATGGCATTGCTTCCTCTCAGTACTCAGGCAAGAAACACCCCCTGCTCAGGCAAGAAAGGCGGTATTTCCCATTGCGAGGGGGAGGTTTTTGTATGCCGTGACGGTTCTGCCAGTGACAGCAAGCGATCTTGTCCTGCGTACACCGGCACCGCGGGACGAAGTTCGCAGCCTGCTCCCCAAGCGCTGCGCTCTGGTAGCGCTTGCTCCTGCTCCAGTGGCACCTATTGCACGGGCCCACGCGGAGGACGTTATTGTGAAACCAGCACAGGTAGCAAACGCTATCAACGCAAATAAGAATGCCGCCTGAAGGGCTTGCTTAGCAATTGCCCTTTTTAGCCTGTCCGGGTGGACAGTGACGCTGACCATATCCGCCGTGCCCGTCTGGATCCACAATGACCGAACCCCTGGGAGTATGGACGGCACAGGCGGAAAGAATAGCTGTCATGGTCATAGCCAAAATAAGTGTTTTCATCATTATTCTCTGGGTTTTAGACGCGCTCATTGTGCTCCAAGGATACACAACAAGGTGCTACCAATCGCGAGCAAATACGGTTCGCTTCCCGCAGGCCCCAATCTCTTGCTCCGAGCGCAGCGTCGCTAGGCATAAACACGGACTTTATGTAATAATTGCGGACTTGTTGCCCCTCTAGCTCATGCTTGGTTAGAGCAGCGGACTCATAATCCGTTGGTGCCGTGTTCGACTCACGGGGGGGGCACCATCCATTTCAAGCTGCACCTGTATCTCAAAGCCGCACAATCTGCGGCTTTTATTCATTCAGGGATAACCGAAGCTCTGCCTCGAAACCCGATCGCCTGGTTTAACCACGTCGGTGTGTTCTGGCGTGGTCATCACGTCCAGAGGAAAAAGAGCATGGATCCCCGCGTCTTCCTGTTTGCCCTGGCTACTTTCGTCACGGGAACAGCAGAAAATATCATTGTCGGCCTGGTACTGGATGTGGCATCCGGCTTGCACGTCTCCGTAGCCCTGGCTGGCCAGTTAACAGCGGTTTTTTCCCTGAGCTTTGCCTTGATGGCCCCCTGCGTACCTTTATTGGGGCATCAGATACGCCCTCGTCCCCTGTACTTGAGTGCCTTGGCGCTGTTCGTCTTTGGCAATGTCCTGGCCGCCCTCAACCCGTCCTTCACGCTGTTGTTTCTGGCAAGAATGATCATGGCGTGCGCCAGTGCCGTGGTCTGTGTACTTGCCACTACCCTCATCACAAAACAGGTTCCCGCTTCGTTGCGGGGCCGTGCCATCGGCCTTATTTTTATGGGAATCAGCGGCTCACTCGTACTGGGGGTGCCAATAGGCATGATGCTGGGCCAATGGAGCGGCTGGCGCAGCGTATTTAGCATGCTGGCCGCTGTCGCATTTGTGGTTCTGCTGCTGTCCTGGCGCTATATCCCGACAAGCGAGCCAGACACAAAGATGCAGCTTTCATACCGTCGGCATTTGGCCAATAGGCGTTTGCTGGCCGCCCAAGGCGTATCGGTATTGATGATCGCGGGCCACTTTGCACTATTTGCGTACCTGCTGCCTTATTTACTGGATGTTGAAGCGCTAGCGCCAGAGGGATCCGCCTACGCCTTCGGCATAATGGGCCTGGCGGGTGTCCTGGGGGGCTATGCAGGTGGGCGTCTAGCGGATCGTTTACCTGCAGCCCTCGCCTTGAAGCTTGTCCCGACTCTTTATCTCGGGGCCCTGCTCTCCTTGCCTTTCTTGCTGAATCATCTGCTTTGGCTGGGCAGCCTCATGTTGCTCCTCTGGTGCTGTATCAGCTGGATGATTTCTCCGGTTGTACAAAGCTTTTTGATACGTACTGACAGCGAGTCCTCCCATGCCGGCATCAGTTTAAATTTCTCTGCCATGCATATTGGTGTCGGAGTGGGAACCGCCTTTGGGGGATTCATATTGAATCGGTTTTCTGTGGCGTCCCTGCCAGTCGCAGCGGCCTTGTTGGCAGCACTGTCCGTGCTGTTGGCC
>NZ_JAHKKC010000012.1:0-141076 GCF_020496585.1 Alcaligenes sp. 13f | reverse complement strand
GCATAGGACGCGATCAACGCATTCCTGACCCAAGCGGGAAACAGACGTACAGTCGCCGCAATAAGCAGTTGTGGCCGTAGTCGGGACAGCAATAAGGGAACAAAGAAGAATTATCAGAAATGAACTGGCTGATCAGCCGTTCCAGCAGCGCCTTGCGCGCTACTTCTTAACGTGGGCTGCTTGTCGTGGCAGCCGAACCACCGGGAGGCACGATTTGCACAAAGATCTCGCCTTCACGCATCATGCCAAACTCGCTACGGGCGCGCTCTTCGACTGCATGGGTACCCGAGCGTAAATCCTGAACCTCGGCCAGCAAGGCGTTATTACGCGCCGTCAGGGCTTCATTGGTTTCTTTTTGCGCAACCAGCCTGGTCTGCATTTGCCGTACATCCAGCCAACCGCCTTTGCCCCACCATAAAGCGTAATGGGTTACCAGGGTCAGGCACAGCAGAAGCAGGACGATAAGGCGCATGGCGATATAAGAACCGGGTCTTCCGACCCGGTTCATCAAACAGAATTAGCGCAGATTATAGAACGCTTCGCGACCTGGGAAGGTAGCAACTTCTGCCAATTCTTCTTCAATACGCAACAACTGGTTGTACTTGGACATGCGATCGGAACGGGACAGGGAGCCTGTTTTGATCTGCATGGCATTCGTAGCCACAGCGATATCCGCAATCGTGGAGTCTTCGGTTTCACCCGAGCG
Source organism: Alcaligenes sp. 13f (assembly GCF_020496585.1). NCBI lineage: Bacteria > Pseudomonadati > Pseudomonadota > Betaproteobacteria > Burkholderiales > Alcaligenaceae > Alcaligenes > Alcaligenes sp. 13f. Next base: position 140,370 of record NZ_JAHKKC010000012.1, on the reverse strand, counting down.
GTGCGAAATCACGGCGGTGTAACCAGCGCGCTTGGCCATTTCGATGGCAGCAAAGGTTTCGGTCAGGGTGCCGATCTGGTTGATCTTGATCAGGATGGAGTTACCGATACCCAGCTCAATCCCTTTCTTCAGGATCTTGGTGTTGGTCACAAACAAATCGTCACCAACCAACTGGATCTTGTCACCCAGTTGCTGGCTCAGAATGCGCCAGCCGTCCCAATCGTCTTCGGCCATGCCGTCTTCGATGGAGATGATGGGGTACTTGTCGCACCAGTTGGCCAACAGATTGGCAAAGTCTTGCGAGCTCAGGGACACGCCGCCTTCGCCAGCCAGGTGGTATTTGCCGTCGCGGTAGAACTCGGAAGCGGCGCAGTCCAGGGCCAGAGCGATCTGGGTGCCAGGCTCGTAGCCAGCTTGTTCGATAGCGCGCAGGATCAGTTCGATAGCGGCTTCGTGGTTGGCCACGTTAGGAGCAAAACCACCCTCATCGCCCACAGCGGTGGACATGCCCTGATCGTGGATCAGGCCTTTCAGCGTGTGGAACACTTCTGCACCCATGCGCAGCGATTCGCGGAAGCTCTTCGCGCCCACGGGCATGATCATGAATTCTTGCAGATCCAGGGTGTTGTTGGCGTGTGCGCCACCGTTGATGACGTTCATCATCGGCACGGGCATGGCCATGGCACCACTGCCACCAAAGTAGCGGTACAGGGACAGACCCGAATCATCAGCAGCGGCACGGGCCACAGCCATACTGGCAGCCAGCATGGCGTTAGCGCCCAGGCGGCTCTTGTCTTCGGTGCCGTCCAGCTCGATCAGGGTACGATCGATAAAGGTTTGTTCTTGAGCATCCAAGCCCATCAAGGCTTCGGAGATTTCTGTGTTCAGGTTCTCGACAGCGCGCAAAACACCTTTGCCCAGGTAACGGCTCTTGTCACCATCACGCAGCTCCAACGCTTCGCGAGCGCCAGTGGATGCACCAGATGGAACGGAGGCACGCCCCATAGCGCCCGATTCGAGCAATACATCACACTCCACCGTTGGATTACCACGGGAGTCCAGAATCTCGCGGCCAATAATATCTACGATTGCACTCATGATTTTGACAGTCCTGCCTGAAGTAGCATTAAGCTAGATAAGTTAAACAATCCTGCTGCCGGGCATATCGCCGTAAGCCGATGTGAAAATCAGCTTGAAAAGGCGCCTAGCCTGGAAGTTGAAAAGATCAGCAAGCGCGACAGCTATAGTGCAATCAGCGCCCCCTGCCCTCCTGCTAAAACAGGATTGTACCTGCCCATGACACAGCCGTGCCATGTCTGGTCCCGAAAGCTGGAAAAAAGCCTGGATTCAAGACCCTGCCTTCATCCTGATCGAAACCGGCACGTGTTTATTATCACCAGAAATTCCGAGACTAGGCGGCGTCTCTGTAAATACAAAAAGTACCGATACGTCTCAAAGTAAATCTTTGTCGGCCGCTTTCAACAAGGCGCTTTCCCAGTTGCCCAGCAAGGTGATCAACTGATTCAAATCCTGATCAGAGAAGTCTTGCAGCATGGCTTCCACCAGACGACGACGCCGGGGCAAGGTGGCTTCCACCAGCTCGCGGCCAGCGGGGCTTAGACGCACATTGGTCAGCCGGTTGTCCTGCTCATCCGTGAAACGCTCGACCAGCCCCAGGGACTCGATGCTTTTAAGCTGCCGTGTCACCGCAGCCGGATCAATGCGCAGCAGACGCACCAACTGCTTTTGAGACAGACTGCCCTCTTCCTGGTACAAGGAAATCAGGATACGCCAGCGTGGCAAGGGCATCCCCAACTGCTGATCAAATGCCGCCATCAGGCTGCGATACGTGCGCCCCAGCTGCTGAGCCGCTTGAAGTTGCGGAAATTCATTCATCATGTTCAAGACTGTTCTTGACGATTAAAACGTATCGGTGGCACTTTGCGTACCCAATAAAAACACCAGACTATCAGCAGCAAGGTCACGGCCATCCCCATATTGACGGCATGTGCCAGGGCGTCGCGGGCCAAGCCCAGATACACCTGCCCTTCCTGCCCGGCCTGCTCCAGAAACTGCGTCTGCTGACTCACACTCATCAGAACTTGCGGATCTTGCAGGGAGTTGACCAGGCTTGTGGGCAAAGCCGCCAATTGCGTGCGGATGGCCTCCCCATACTGATAATTGATCAGGGTTCCGACCACAGCAGTACCCAACATGCCACCCACCATGCGCATGGACTGTAGCATGGCCGTGGCAATGCCCAGCATGGAGCGTTCCACAATTTCCTGCGCAAATACCGTCAGATTGGGCATGATGCAACCGACCCCGGTGCCAGCAATAGTGGCATAGATCACAAAATGCCAGTGCGGATCGGTCTTCTTGATGAACACCATACCCAAGCAGGCGATCGTCAACAGCACCAGGCCCAGATACAGCATCAAGGTAGGACGACGCAGGCGTGTAATCGTACGGCCATTAATGATACTGCCCACCGTAATGAACACGACCAAGGGTGTGATCAACAAACCGGCGGTTTGTGGTCGCAGCCCATACCCCCCTTGCAACAACAAGGGCGCATAGAACAAGAGACCAAACAGAATAAAGCCCAAGCCCGCAGACAGAACCAGCAAAGAGAATTGGGCTGGGCTACTGAACAAGACCAGGGGCAGCAAAGGTTCTGCCACCCGTCGCTCCCAGGTCACCAGCAGAACAAAAGCAGCCACACTGCACAGGCCAAGCAAAACCATCAAATAGCTGCCCCCATATTGCGGCAGCAACTCTACCAGCAACTGGATACAGGCCAAACCGACCATCAACAAGAAAGCACCCAAGTAATCCATGCGGACCTGGGTTTGACGAAAATGACGGATCTGCGGCAAATAGCGATAGACAAAATACAGGCTTAACAAACCCACGGGCAGATTCACATAAAACACGGAGCGCCAGCCATAGTGCTCGGTCAGAATTCCGCCCAGAAAGGGCCCTATCCCGTTCGCAATCCCAAAGGAAGCGCTCAGCATGACTTGCCAGCGCAAACGCACACGGGGGTCAGGAAACAGATCAGGCACACAGGCAAATGCGGTCCCCACCAGCATGCCCCCCGCAATCCCTTGCAAGGCACGTGCCAGTACCAGCTGCAACATGCTTTGCGCCATGCCGCAGAGCACGGAAGCCAGGGTAAACAAAACGATGGACACCAGCACAAAGCGGCGGCGTCCATAAAAATCTCCCAGACGGCCAAAGATAGGCACGGTAATCACTGAAGTCAGCAAATACGCCGTTGCCACCCAGGCATACAGTTCAAAACCATGCAGCTCGGAGACAATGGTGGGCAAGGCTGTTCCGACCACGGTCTGATCAATTGCCACCAACATCACCACAAAGCACAGCCCCATCATCGCCAGTATGGATTCTGTGACTGACAAGACCCGCCCCGGCGTCTTTTGTGCTGTTTCCGATACGTTTACCATTTCCATTGACCATGCAATTATTGCCTAGTCAACAATTTTACGAGAGTGATAAAAACCTGACAAGCGCTGTCTGAATCAACCCATATCCCGGCATCCCGGTACACAATAGCGACCATCCGGAAAGCACCGCTTTCCAAGCACATCCTCCCCACAGGAAAACAGTATGAATATCATGATTGTCGGTGCCAGCATGGGGCTGGGACGCGCCTTGATGGACGGCCTGGCCCAAGACGGCAACACGCTTTATGGCGTGGCTCGCCGGACACCCGCGCCATCGGCCAGCCCGCTCAGTCCCGATCCCGGCATCAATCAACACTGGATCAGTGCCGACTTGTCCCAGCCTGACGCCGCCAGCCAATTAGCAGCCGCCTGCCCGCAATCACTGGACGTGCTGATTTATAACCTTGGGATTTGGGAAGACACTGCCTTCAGTGAGGATTACGATTTTCTGTCGCAAAACGATCAGGCCATCCGTCGTCTGGTCGATGTGAATCTGACTGGAGCCTTATTGGCCATACGTCATCTGCTGCCTCATTTACTGCGCAGCAAACAGCCCCGCCTGATTCTGACTGGTTCCACCTCGGGTCTGCGTCAAAGCGGTCGTCCAGAAGTTGCCTTCGGAGCGACAAAATTTGCCTTGAATGGTTTGGCAGACAGTCTGCGTGAAGGCTATAGAGATCAAGGCCTGGCCGTCACTTGCCTGCAACTGGGCTACCTGAATACGGAAGACGGCCTGGATGTGCCACTGCACGCCGCCGCAGAGCGTGACCAGGGCGAGACGATTCCAGTGCATGACGTGCTCACGATTGTGCGTAGCCTGCTGCAACTGTCTCCCGCCAGCTTCATACGTGAGCTGACCCTACCAGCCCTGCGTGATCCGCGTTTCTAAACAGCCACACAACTCCTTCCTGCCATCGTGCTCAAGAAGGTCGGACTGTGTCCCTGCAAGCATGAAAAAAGGGAGTGTTTTCACACTCCCTTTTTCCTGCCTGACTACATGGCGTAGTCCGCTTCTTACAGACCCTGCACCACGTACATCGTCATGTTGGCAGCACCCTCACGTGCTTGACGAGCACGGCGGTATTCCTCGGAATCGTGGAACGCCTGGGCCTGTTCCAGTGTGTCGAACTCCATAACCACGGTACGCAAAGGCGCATTGCCTTCCAGGGTGACCGTTTCACCGCCACGTACCAACACTTTCACGTTGTGGGTTTTCATGGCAATGCTGGAAAACTCCTGGTACTGCTTGTACTGCTCGGGGTTGGTTACTTCGACATTAGCAATCAAAAATGCGGACATAGTGTCTCCAAACTACTTTTAATAGCCGTGCTGTAAGGCACCGCTGTTTTTAACAATCGAATCGATCTGCTGCAATGTCCGCAGCAAGTCTGCCATCTGCGACAGAGGGACAGCATTCGGGCCGTCAGACAAGGCCTTGTCCGGGTTAGGGTGAGTTTCCATGAACACGCCCGACACACCCGCTGCGACAGCAGCACGCGCCAGGACGGGCACAAACTCACGCTGACCACCCGATGTCGTGCCCTGCCCGCCCGGCAACTGTACCGAGTGCGTGGCATCAAACACGACCGGGCAATCCGTGGCGCGCATGATCGCCAGGGACCGCATATCGGACACCAGGTTGTTGTAGCCAAAGGAAGCACCACGCTCACAGACCATGATGGTGGAGCCATCTCCGCCCATTTCCATCGCTGCCGCACGTGCTTTTGCCACCACCTGCACCATATCCTGAGGAGCCAGGAACTGGCCCTTCTTGATATTCACAGGTTTCAGGGTAGCAGCGCAGGCCTGAATAAAGTCGGTCTGACGGCACAGGAAAGCCGGGGTTTGCAGCACATCCACGACGGCCGCCACATCATCGACCTGGTCCTTGTCGTGCACATCGGTCAGGACCGGCACTTTGTAGTGCGAGCGCACATCCGCCAGAATCTGCAGACCTTCGGCCATGCCGGGGCCACGATAAGACTTGTCCGAACTCCGGTTGGCCTTGTCAAACGAGCTTTTGTAGATAAAGGGGATACCCAGAGCCGAGGTAATCTCGGCAAGCTGGCCCGCTGTATCAAACGCCATTTGACGCGATTCAATCACACAAGGGCCAGCGATCAGAAAAAAGGGCCGATCCAGGCCAACGTCGTAACCGCATAAATCCATAATAGACCTCGTTTCAGTATTTCTGCATTCTCCCACATTCCTGACGGCGCTGCTGCACCGCAGTGCAGCAAGCCTGTCAGCCCAATCGTTCGGAGATTTCGATCAGGTTCAAGTCCGGGTCGCGCACATAGACTGAGCGAATCGGGCCGGTAGCTCCTGTACGCTGCACCGGCCCTTCAATAATGGGCCAAGCTTGTGACTGCAGATGCGCGATCACCTGCTCCAGCGGAATGCTGGCAATAAAGCACAGGTCCAGCGCCCCGGGCACCGGCAAATGCGCCTTGGGCTCGAACTCCTGCCCACGCACATGCAAATTGATCTTTTGCGAGCCAAAGCTGAAGGCAATGCGTCCTTGCCCAAAGACTTCCTGCTTCATGCCCAACACTTGTGTATAGAAATGGGTCGTGGCTTGCGGGTCGGTACAGGTCAGCACCAAATGATCCAGCTGTTCGATCATGATTACTCCCAGGAAAGCGGGCAACACACTCTGTCGCCCCGAATGAAAAAGCCCGCGTAGCGCGGGCCTTTTCAGTCATACCAAATTATCAGGCTGATTTTTTCTGGTGGTCCAGAGCAGCTTTGATATAGCTGGTAAACAGCGGATGGCCATCACGCGGAGTGGAAGTGAATTCCGGATGGAATTGCACGCCCATGAACCAGGGATGATCAGGCAGTTCCATGATTTCTGGCAGGCTCTCGGTAGGAGTACGAGCGGAAATCACCATGCCCACTTCTTCCAGACGTGGCACATATAAGGTATTCACTTCGAAACGGTGGCGGTGACGTTCATTTACTTCCGGACCGTAAATGGCTTCAGCACGCGAACCTGGCTTCACTGGGCAACGCTGTGCGCCCTTGCGCATGGTGCCGCCCAAATCGGAGGAACCATCACGGTGCTCAATCTTGCCTTCGCGGTCTGCCCATTCGGTAATCAAGGCCACAACCGGGTGCACGGCCGATGGATCGAATTCAGTCGAGTTCGCGCCCACCAGATTGCCCACATTGCGAGCAAATTCAACCACCGCCAATTGCATGCCCAGGCAGATACCCAGGAATGGCACGCCGTTTTCACGAGCGTATTGAATGGCGCGAATCTTGCCTTCGGTACCGCGTTTGCCAAAGCCGCCTGGCACCAGAATGGCGTCCAGACCTTTCAGGCAATCGGTGCCTTCGTTCTCGATGACTTCGGAATCCAGGTACTCGATATTGATACGGGTACGGGTGTGAATACCGGCGTGAACCAGTGCTTCGCTGAGCGACTTGTAGGATTCGGTCAGGTCTACGTACTTGCCGACCATACCGATACGCACTTCGTGCTCCGGATTTTCCAGGGCTTGTACCAGACGATCCCACATGGACAGATCAGCCGGTGGAGGCGACAGCGCCAATGCATCGCACACCAGGCTGTCCAGGCCTTGCTTGTGCAGCATGGCTGGAATCTTGTAGATGGAATCCGCATCCCACACCGAAATCACGGCGTCCATGGGCACGTTGGAGAACAGCGAAATCTTGGCCAGTTCGTCGTCAGGAATGACGCGATCCGCACGGCACAGCAAAGCGTGTGGGTGAATACCGATTTCACGCAGCTTTTGCACCGAGTGCTGGGTAGGTTTGGTTTTCAGCTCACCTGCCGATGCAATGAAAGGCACCAGCGTCAGGTGAACAAAAGCGGTGTTGTTGCGGCCCAGACGCAGATTCATCTGGCGGGCAGCTTCCAGGAAAGGTTGGGATTCGATATCACCCACTGTGCCGCCGATCTCGACGATGGCAACATCGGCCTCACCATTGTAGGCAGCCTTGGCGCCACGAATGATGAAATCCTGGATTTCGTTGGTGATGTGCGGGATAACCTGCACGGTCTTGCCCAGATAGTCCCCGCGACGCTCTTTGCGCAGCACGGATTCGTAAATCTGGCCCGTGGTGAAGTTGTTGACCTTGCGCATGCGAGCGGAAATAAAGCGCTCGTAGTGGCCCAGGTCCAGGTCGGTTTCCGCACCATCCTCAGTAACAAACACTTCACCGTGCTGGAAGGGGCTCATGGTGCCCGGATCTACGTTGATGTAGGGATCCAGCTTGAGCATAGTCACGCGCAAACCGCGGGACTCCAGGATGGCAGCCAGGGATGCAGCCGCAATACCTTTGCCCAGGGAGGACACAACGCCTCCCGTTACGAATACATATTTGGTGGTCATTATAAAAGGCGCCTGAGGTCAAATCAGGCGATAGCGGGAAATTTGGATTATAACGGCAAGCGCCCATGCTTGGCGACCCGACTAGTGGCATTTCACAGCGGAAATACCACTAGCCCTTGCAGCTATTGACAAGAGCAGAGGGTGGCGATCAGATCGCCTGCGTCCTTTGCTCAAGCCACTTGCGTGCATCCCCCTGAACACGAGGCAAGAGACGTTCACGCACTTGCTGATGATATTCATTGAGCCAGTTACGCTCGGCAGCCGTCAGTAGTGCGGCGTCTATACAACGCGTATCAATGGGGCACAGGGTCAGAGTTTCAAAACGCAGGAACTGCCCGTACTCGCTGCGCATGGCCGGAACCGCCGCCACCAGATTCTCGATGCGAATGCCCCATTGGCCGGGACGGTACAAGCCAGGCTCGTTGGAGGTAATCATGCCGGCACGCATGGCGGAATGAGGTCCGATACGACCGCGCCAGGAAATGGACTGCGGGCCTTCATGCACATTCATGAAGTAACCCACGCCATGGCCAGTGCCATGACCGAAGTCCAGGCCCTGCTCCCACAAAGGCTGACGGGCCAGTACATCAATTTGCTGACCGGCAATGCCTTCCGGGAACACCAGCATGGACAAGGACACCATGCCTTTGAGCACCAGCGTGAAGTCACGAATCTGCTCGGCAGACACCTGGCCTACCGGCACCACACGGGTAATGTCGGTGGTCCCGCCCTGATACTGCCCACCTGAGTCGATCAGCAATAAGCCATTGCCCTCAATACGGGCATGGGACTGCTGGGTAGCCTGATAATGCGGCATGGCACCATTGGCGTTATAGGCGGCAATCGTGCCAAAGCTGGGGCTGACAAAACCTTCCTGACGAGCACGGGCGGCGCAGATATGTTCATCCACATCCAGCTCATTGACATCGCTTTGCTGTTCAAACCAGGCAAAGAACTCGCACAAGGCAGCGCCGTCTTTCTCCATGGTTTCGCGCACATGATCCAGCTCGGCATCGGTCTTGCAGGACTTGAGCAATTGAGCCGGGTTGATGTATTCGACCACATTCAGATGCGCTGCCAGCTGGGCAGCCCAGGCCGTGGTCCGAGCCATATCCAGCAAGATGGGCATGGATGCCGGCAAGGCGCGCATGAAGGAGGACAGTTCGGTATAGCCTTGAACTTGCACGCCATCCGCAGCCAGCGCCTCCTGTATGCCTGCTGACAGCTTGTTGCTATCCACAAACAGAAACGCCTGATCCGGGCCTATCAGCAGGTACGACAGGAACACCGGGTTATAGGACACATCGCTGCCGCGTAAATTCAAGGTCCAGGCAATATCATCGAGCGCACTCAGCAAATGCCAATGTGCCCCCTGCTCCTGCATGGCCGCCCGCGTGCTGCTCAAGTTTTCCTGACGAGTGCGGCAGGCAAACGGGGGGAAATGCTCCACCACCTGACCAACAGGTGCAGCAGGTCGCTCCGTCCAGATCGGGCTGAGCAAGTCGGCCTCCAGCACCCACTCCAGCTCCGGCGTAGCCTTTTGCCAGGCCAGCAGACTTTGTGCCGACACCGACTGGCTATCCAGCGCGACTCGCGACTGGGCAGGTAAATGTTCCGCCAGCCAGTTGGCAGGCTCGGGCACACCCGCCTCCCCTGCGCGCTGCAATTGAATGCCGCTGCCTTCCAGTTCCTTGGCCGCCTGTTCCCAATAACGGCTATCGGTCCACAGACCGGCCCAATCCGCTGTCACCACCAGCAAGCCCGCCGAGCCAACAAAGCCACTGAGCCACTGACGGCTTTTCCAGCGATCAGGCAGGTATTCAGACAGATGAGGGTCAGATGTAGGCCAGATACTTGCCTGCACGGACTGAAATTGCATTTGTTCGCGCAGCGCCTGCAAGCGTGCGGCAACGGGGGGATGGGCCATGCCAACTTCCTTTACATAAACAGCGTTCACGCACCGATCAAGCATAAAAAAAGCTCCGACTCGCGCCGAAGCTTTTTTAGCCAGAGAGACCGATCAGGCCAAAGCACTGACGTCCAGCGGGACGCCTGTCTTGGACTGAATGTACTCAAGGCTGACTTCTGGTGCCAACTCAAGCAACTTTAAACCATTTTCCGTCACTTCCATCACCCCCAGATCGGTAATGATGAGGTCAACTACCCCCACGCCCGTCAGGGGCAAGGTGCAAGAAGGCAGAATTTTCAGGTCTTCTGTGCCGTCTTTCTTGGTGGCCACGTGTTCCATCAGAACCACGACACGGCCAACGCCAGCGACCAGGTCCATGGCACCACCCATACCCTTGATCATCTTGCCGGGAATCATCCAGTTGGCCAGATCACCCTTTTCCGACACCTGCATGGCACCCAGAATCGCGATATTGATCTTGCCGCCACGAATCATGGCAAACGAGTCTGCCGAGGAAAAGATGGACGAACCGGGCAAGGTGGTGATGGTTTGCTTGCCGGCGTTGATCAGGTCAGCGTCAATCTTGTCTTCGGTCGGAAAGGGGCCGATACCCAGCAAACCGTTTTCCGACTGCAGCCAGACCTCAATGCCTTCGGGCACGTGGTTGGCAACCAGCGTAGGCAAACCGATACCCAGGTTGACGTAAAAGCCGTCCTGAAGCTCCAGAGCGGCGCGTGCCGCCATTTGATCTCTATTCCAAGCCATTATTATCTTGCCTCGCTAATCAGGAAGAACGAACGGTACGCTGTTCAATGCGCTTTTCGGGCTGGGCATTGAGCACGATACGGTGCACGTAAATGCCGGGCAAATGCACATCATCCGGGTCCAGGCTGCCGGTCTCGACAATTTCCTCGACCTCGACAATGGTGATTTTTCCAGCCATGGCCACGTTCGGGTTGAAGTTGCGCGCGGTCTTGCGAAACACCAGGTTGCCGCTGCGGTCGGCCTTGTAAGCTTTAACCAGCGATACATCGGGCACCAGGGCCTCTTCCATCACGTATTGCTGACCATTGAACTCGCGGATTTCCTTACCGTCAGCCACGATAGTACCCACACCCGTTGCGGTAAAGAACGCAGGGATGCCTGCGCCACCGGCACGCAGCTTTTCAGCCAGTGTGCCCTGAGGAGTGAACTCCAGTTCCAGCTCGCCCGCCAGATACTGGCGCTCGAACTCCTTGTTTTCGCCCACATAGGAGGAAATCATCTTGCGGATCTGGCGTGTTTCCAGCAACTGACCCAGACCAAAGCCATCCACCCCGGCATTATTGCTAATGCAGGTCAGGTTTTTGACTCCGCTATCGCGCAGCGCAGCAATCAGCGCTTCGGGAATTCCGCACAGGCCGAATCCACCTACAGCGACTGTCTGTCCGTCGGCAACGACCCCCTGCAACGCCTCCTTGGCGCTTGGATAGACTTTATTCAATTGACTCTCCAATAACTCTTTAATTGGCCTAAACAGCAAACTTTGTCCAATAATGCCGCTATGCACCATACAGTGCTATCAGGCATTCTACGACTTGACTATGCTTTCCGTATACGTAAAGCTTAACCCTGAAAAACCGAGTGTATCTGTTTACGCTCATCTTCGGTCCAAGGTTGTGAGCCGCCTTGGGGGTTAATGGACACTAGCACACAGCGGCCACGTGCATAAATGACATCAGCTTGATTTGCGTCACATACAAAGACTTCCAACTCAATGCTGCTGCCACCGACTTTCAGCAATTTGTGCACAATCCGCACAGTGGCCGGATACAGGACCGAACGCAGGAAATCCAGGCTGGCGTGCGCCAGCACCCCGGTACGTGGAGAAGGTGGCACCATGCCCAGCTTCATCATTAACTGGACACGGGCTTCCTCGATGTAGCGAAAGTAGACCGTATTGTTAACATGATTCATGGCATCCAGATCGCCCCAGCGCACGGCAATATCAAAAGTGGCTCCTGCACCAGAATCTACTACTTGTGTCATTACATGCTCTCCTTACTGATATTTACTGATGAAGCCGGAAGCCAAGGGGCACTGCCTCTGGCCTCTGAACTCAAAACGGGATTGCTCAGACTACAATACAATCGACCGTACGCACAGTACACGAATTTCACCCGCCAACAATCAAGAACAAAGCGCTAAGCCGTAATAGGAGATCAGCAGCAATGTCTGAACGTGAATCGATGGAATATGACGTTATTATCGTCGGCGCTGGCCCTGCAGGCCTGGCCACCGCGATACGTCTTAAACAGCTCGCCCAAGAAAAAGAACAAGAAATCAGCGTCTGTGTCCTGGAAAAAGGCGCTGAAGTGGGTGCCCATATCCTGTCAGGCGCTGTCATGGACACGCGCGCCCTGGACGAGCTGCTGCCAGACTGGAAAGCGCAAGGCGCTCCTATTTCGGTAGAAGTGACTGAAGACAAATTCCTTTTCCTGACCGAAAAAGGCGCACGCAGCACCCCGATGTGGTTGCTGCCTGACTGTTTTAAAAACCATGGCAATTACATTGTTCGCCTGGGCAATGTCGTGCAATGGATGGGTGAACAGGCCGAGGCCCTGGGCGTGGATATTTTCCCCGGCTTTGCCGCTGCCCACATTCTGTATGACGACAACGGCGCGGTCCGTGGCGTCCTGACGGGCGATATGGGTGTAGCCCGTGACGGCACGCACACCGCCCACTATCAACCCGGCATGGAACTGCTGGCGTCCTACACCATTTTTGCCGAAGGTTCGCGTGGCCACCTGGGCCGTGAGCTGACCGAGCGTTTCAAGCTGGACGAGTCCCGCAATGCCCAAAGCTACGGCATTGGCATTAAAGAATTGTGGGAAGTAGACCCCTCCCAATCGCAGCCCGGCCTGGTGATCCACACCGCTGGCTGGCCACTGGATTCGGACACCTACGGCGGCTCTTTCCTGTACCACCTGGATAACAATCTGGTCATGGTCGGGATGGTAGTCGGTCTGGATTACGCCAACCCCTGGCTGTCTCCCTTTGAAGAATTTCAGCGCTACAAAACCCACCCTGCCCTGCGCGCCACGTTTGAAGGTGGCAAGCGCATTGCTTACGGGGCTCGCTCCCTGACCGCCGGTGGTTTGCTGGCATTACCCAAGCTCAGCTTCCCCGGTGGTGCTTTGGTCGGTTGTGATGCCGGTTTCCTGAATGCTTCGCGCATCAAGGGTAGCCACGCTGCGATCAAATCCGGCTCCCTGGCCGCTGAAGCCGCTTTTGAAGCCTTGCAAGCCGGACGCAAGCAAGACGAGCTGTCACAATTTGCCGAAAAGTTCAAACAGTCCTGGCTGCATGAGGAGCTGAACAAGGCCCGCAACTTCAAGCAATGGTTCAAGAAAGGCCGCTCGATTGCGTCCGTCATGACCTTTGTGGAGCAAGGCCTGTTCAAAGGAAAAATGCCTTGGACACTGCGCAACAACAAGCCTGACCACGCCTGTTTGCAGCCTGCAGCCGAATGCGCGCGTATCGACTACCCCAAGCCAGATGGCAAGATCACCTTCGATCGTCTCAGCTCCGTGTTTATTTCAAACACCAACCACGAAGAAGACGAACCTGTCCACCTGACGCTGAAAGATCCGTCCGTTCCTGTGGCGGTGAACCTGGCTCGTTACGGTGGCCCCGAAGCCCGTTTCTGTCCGGCTGGCGTATACGAGTTCATTAAGACTGAAACCGGCGACGACAAGCTGCAGATCAATGCACAGAACTGCGTGCACTGCAAAACCTGTGACATCAAGGACCCCACCCAGAATATCGTCTGGGTTCCCCCGCAAGGCGGCGAAGGTCCGGTGTACAACGGCATGTAAAAACAAATCTGGCCTTGGTGTCACCGCCAAGGCCAGAAGTATTAATGTCGAAAAAGCCACCCCTCAGGGTGGCTTTTTTTTGCTCTATGACTTGCGAGACCGGCTGGGCCAGTTCACTACGAACAGCCCCAATAGAATCAGGCCTGTCCCCATTAACTCCAGTTGAGTTGGCCATTCGTCCAACAACAGCCAGGCCAGCAAAACAGTCAGTGCAGGCACGCCCAGACTGGACATCCCCGCCAAGGTCGCACTGACACGACTGACTACCGCCATCCACAGCAGCCAACCTACCCCAGTTGCAATCACGCCCAGGTACAGAACGCCACTGAACATCTGCCATTCCATCACGATAGGACGCTGGGAAATCAGGAAGCTCAAGGGCAGAACAATCACAATCCCCAGAAGACACTGCCAGACTGTGGCATTGAGCAGCTCCACTCGATGACGCTCAAATAGCTGTTTGGAGAAAACCGCCCCCAAGGCCCAGCTCACGCCACTCAATGTCGCCAGAACCGAACCAAGTATGCCGCCCATTCCTTCCCAGGGCGCAATCAGAAGCATCAAGCCCAAAATCGCGGGCACCATACCCATTACGTGACGTTTCTGAGGTCGTTGTCCCAACATGGGCCAGGACAACAGCAGAATCCAGATTGGCATGGTGTAGGCCAGGGCCACCATCTTGCCTGCCCCACCGGCTTGCAAGGAAAACTGGCTAAGCAGTTGAAAGCCGGTAGTCTGGAAAATGGCAACACCCAGGCTCAGCTTCCATGGCGTAGGCCGTAAATGCCCGCCTTTAAGACGCAGCACCAGCCATAAAAAAACAAATGCCACCGCATAGCGTGCTGCAATCAGATCCACTGGCCCGATGTAGACAGTCATCGCCTTCATCACGACCCAGCTCATGCCCCAGGTCAGTACCACCAAGCCCATCAGCGCCAAAGCGCCCCTGTCTGCCTGCTGTTCCCCGCTCAAACCTTTCCCCTTTTCTTTGAATTCATGGACCGATGTTTTGGCCACGGACTCAATGCTAGGCTAATTCCACACTGCGCAGGTTTTCAGTAACAAAATAATCAGGAGAAATAAAAAAACCCTGGCTCTGCAAAGAAACCAGGGTCAAACAGGAACTACCAAAAAAATTAGTGTGCTTCGGACAACTGATCCAGAATGGCCGGATTCTCCAGCGTGGATACGTCTTGGGTGATCGGCTCGTTATTGGCAACAAAGCGCAGCAAACGACGCATGATCTTGCCCGAACGTGTCTTGGGCAGGTTTTCACCAAAGCGGATCTCACGAGGCTTGGCGATAGGACCGATTTCCTTGCCTACCCAATTGCGCAGCTCAGTGGCAACCTTGTCGGCCTCTTCGCCGGAAGGCAGATCGCCATTTAGCACCACAAAGGCCACAATGGCTTCACCTGTCGTTGGGTCAGGCTTGCCCACAACAGCGGCTTCAGCGACCAGCGGGTGTGCCACCAGAGCAGACTCCACTTCCATCGTGCCCAAGCGGTGACCCGAAACGTTCAGCACGTCGTCGATACGGCCCATGACCCAGAAGTAACCGTCAGTATCACGCTGTGCGCCGTCACCGGCCAGGTAATAGCCTTTCAGCTCGGGGGGAAAGTAGCTTTTCACGAAACGGTCTGGATCGCCCCAAATGGTGCGGATCATATTGGGCCAAGGCTTGCGAATGACCAGGAAGCCGCCATTGCCGCGTTCCGCTTCTTCACCCACCTCGTCCACAATGGCAACGTCCATGCCGGGGAACGGCAGGCCGCAGGAACCGGGTTTCAGAGGAGTGGCACCAGGCAAGGGAGTAATGACGTGACCGCCGGTCTCCGTTTGCCACCAGGTATCCACAATGGGGCAACGCTCGCGGCCCACATTCTTGAAATACCACATCCAGGCTTCGGGGTTGATGGGTTCACCCACCGAACCGATGATGCGCAGGGTGTCCAGATTGTATTGCTTGGGGTGAATGGCCTCGTCCGCTTCGGCTGCCTTGGTCAAGGAGCGAATAGCGGTAGGTGCGGTGTAGAACACCGTCACGCCGTGGCGTTCAATCATGTTCCAGAAACGGCCGGCATCCGGGTAGGTAGGCACGCCTTCAAACACAACCTGCGTCACGCCGGCAGCCAGAGGGCCGTAAGTAATGAAGGTGTGGCCTGTTACCCAACCGATATCGGCGGTACACCAGAACACATCGCTGTCCTTGGCATCAAAGGTCCACTGCACGCTCAGCATGGCACCCAGCAGATAACCTGCCGAGGAGTGCTGCACGCCTTTAGGCTTGCCCGTAGAGCCGGAGGTGTACAGAACAAACAGAGGGTGCTCTGCATTCACGGACACGGCTGGGCACTCGCTACCTTGACCTTTGACAGCATCTTCCCACCAAAGATCGCGACCTTCATGCCAGGCAACGGGACCGCCCGTGCGCTTGTACACAATGACGTGACGCACGGCTTCGCAGTCACCGCCGCTCAGGGCTTCGTCAACTGCATTTTTCAGGGGGATGGCACGGCCACCACGACGCTGTTCGTCAGCGGTAATGACCAGGGAGGCACCCACGTCCACGGCACGTTCGTGCAGGCTCTTGGCCGAGAAACCACCAAACACGACGGAGTGAGTAATACCCAAACGAGCACATGCTTGCATGGCCACAATGGCCTGCACCGACATGGGCATGTAGATCAGGGCACGTTCGCCCGTCTTGTAACCCAGGGCTTTCAAACCATTGGCAAACTGGCAAACCTGTTCATACAGTTCGCGGAAGGTCACTTTGGTGACTTCACCACCGTCGGCTTCAAAGATCAGTGCAGTTTTGTTTTCAGTGGGGGTGCCAAGGTGCTTGTCCAGACAGTTGGCCGAGACGTTCAGCTCGCCATCATGGAACCACTTGTAAAACGGGGGCTTGCTGTCGTCCAGAACCTGGGTAAAAGGCTTGGTCCAGACCAGACGATCGCGGGCCAACTCCGCCCAGAAACCGGGGTTGTCCTGCTCGGCTTTCTGGCAAAGCTCCTGGTAGGCCGCCATGCCAGCAATGCTTGCTTCGCGTTCCAGTTTGGGGAACACGGGAAAGACTCGGCTTTCCGACAGGACGGATTCAATAGACGTTGGACCGCTCATGGTGTTGGCTCCTTTATTTTCCAGATTTGGTGTTTTTTTTGGGCCACGCATGGGCAGCCCAGCTTAATTTTATATAAACGTAACGCGCCTTACTTACTCAATCCTGACAACTGAGATCGGCTTGATTCTTGGCCAAAATGCCGCGCTGAAAATTCAAACGCGACAGGATCAGCAGGCCCGCCAGAAAGAATAATCCCGTGCAGGCCAGAGCCAAGCGGTGGTTCCCGCCGCTTAGCCAAGTCACCAGACCGTAAGACAGCGGACCACATACTGCGGCCAGTTGAATGGCAAAGGTCCACAAGGCGAAAAACTCAGCCAGACGACTCTTGGGAGCCAGCAGTCCAACCATGGCTCGCCCCGCACTTTGGCTACTCCCTATGCATAGCCCGGCGACGGCTGCCGCCGCCCAGAACCCGGCCAAGGAACGCGTGCTGACAGCAATTCCCACCATGACCAGCCAGGCACACAGCGTCAGTGCCAGAGCACGTCTATGGCCGATGCGATCTTGCACATGTCCAAACAACAAAGCCCCCACAGCGGCCGCAATATTGACGGTAAAGATCAGCGTCATGGTTTGCGCCATGGTGAAACCCATGGCCTCGGTGGCGTACACCGCCGACAAAGTAATAATGACGGCAATTCCGGCTTGATAGGCAGCACCACATAACAACAAGGTGCGGAAATCGGGAAAATGCTGATGCACATCACGCGCCGATGCAATCAGGCGCGACAACATGCCCTGCTGCTCTGCCCCGCTGGGTGCACTGCGCTCGCGCAGAAACAGAAAAGAAGGCAAGGCTGACAAGGCAAACAAGGCAGCCGTAATCAGGGCGATACCGGGCACATACTCTTGGGCCGTCCATCCTTGTGATGTCGCCCAGGTCAGAAAAGCCAGGGAAAGGCCCAAGGCCAACATGCCACCAAAATAACCAAAACCCCAGCCCCAACCGGAGACACGCCCCAAGGCGTCAGGCCGGGCAATTTCCGGCAAGAAAGCGCCGATGATGGACTCGCCTATGCAATAGCAATAATTGGATAAAGCGATGAAAACCAGGGCCCAGACAATGTCATTGGGACCGGCCCAATACAGCATCACGGTTGCCGACACACAGCCTATGGTGCTGCTGAACAAAAGCCGCCTTTTGCCTTGACGTGCATCGGCTTTTGCACCGAGCCCCGGCATGGTCAACATGATGCTCAAATACGAAGCGGACAAGGCCAAGGTCCACGCCAAGGTAGCCCAGCTGCGGCCTTCGGCGACGACACCAACAAAATAGGCACTGTAAACACTGGTCAAAATGACGGTGGTGTAGCCAGAGTTTGCGAAATCATACATAGCCCAAGCCCACAACTCGCGCAGCCGTACTCCTTCGTTTAGGGCTTTCCCTAGGGCTTGTCCCATAAATCGCATCATTCAATCCCTATAAACAGTAAAACTTCGCTCTATTTCGGCTAACTTTCAACAAGTAAGCAAGAAGAGCACTGGACCCATGCACAGGGCCTGAAAACCGCTGTCAGCCGCACTTTGCAACAGTATGATTCAATCGCAAAATACACTCCTACAATGCTTTACGGTGCAATTATCATCCGGTACACTGCCAAACATTCAACGCACAGCAACGTCCGGCAAAGTATGGTGCTTTTAGCCATACTTACAGCCCTGATACCCATCAATTGCTGCTAATTTCAGCAAAAATAGGCATCAAGGTTGTGCTGCTGCCCACCAAGTCCTTAAAAAAGCCCTGGTCATGCCGCCACATTACCTGAATCCACCCGCACTTTTGCACATTACCTATCGCAGCGCCAAGTATCTTTTGTTAGCCGGCGCGCTCGCTCTGACAGGGTGTGCCACCACTGGAACTCAACAGTCCAGCCAGAACAAAGATCGTGCAGAACTGGATCACGGCTATTACGCCGACTACGAATTCCAGACCGAGTCCGACCCGCTGGGTACATATCTAGCTAACCGCGCTCGCAATGACATCAATATTGCTTACAGCAGCGATCGTCGCCAAGGGCGCGCCGAAAGCCGCAGTAGCCAAGCTTCTTCCTCTACCCACGGCCTTGCCAACGCCGCCCTGAACTTCCTGGGCGTGAAGTACAGTTTTGGTGGCGATGCTCCCAGCACTGGCTTTGATTGCAGCGGTCTGGTGTCCTACGTGGCTGAAAAGTCCCTGGGTCTGAAACTGCCCCGCCAATCCAAGGACATTGCCAAAGAAGGCACTTCGGTTAACCGTAGCGAGCTGCGCAAAGGTGACCTGGTCTTCTTCAATACTCGTGGCGCTCGTTTCTCTCACGTAGGCATTTACCTGGGTGATGACAAATTTGTCCACGCCCCTCGCACTGGCGCTGTTGTCCGCGTCGAGAGCATGGAAGTGGGTTACTGGAAAAAACGCTATAACGGCGCACGCCGTCTGGCGGCTGCCGATACGCAGCAGTCCGAAGCTCGTTTGCGTAGCGTCAAATAAGACCACCCTGCTGCCAAACCGGCAGCACACAAAAAAGCCACTGTTTCATAACAGTGGCTTTTTTTTAATCTGTAAAGATTCCTTCTTTGCCCCAGTAAGTCATGCCGCCAATCTAGTGGCTCTTGGACTTACCGAGCGGACAAGATTCACAATAGCCGCATTGGGTTAAGGCTTGCTTCATGCTACAAACCGAACGTCGGCAGGCAACTACTCGAATACCGGACTTCAAGGCAGCAGCCCGGAAGGTTTTCATGACGTTGTGACCCAGGAAGTCGGTCAGCAAAATCAGCAAATCGGTGCCGGAAGGCAACTGCAGGGTTTTTTTCTGGTGGGCTGGATCACGCCCGCTAATATGATGTTTGATCGAGATATTGTGGATCTTGAGCAAGTCGGGAATGTTCCCCAGACGGTCTGCTCCAACCACGACTGCACTGACGTATTGAGACACAGGAAGCTCCATTGGCTAAGAAAGTTGGATAATGATAATCATTCTTATTATCATAGTCAATTGAGTCGATAGCTTGTTTCAATTTTTACTTATAGCCTTTGACCATAAGCTCTCACCTGCCCTGCCAAACCACGCCGACCGCACAAACAATAAGGGCCACCGTGGAATCACGATGGCCCTTATTGCCAACTAAACAGTGGCTAGTTCTACAACGGGCCACCAGCTTGTTTCTCGTCCAGAGCGCTCAGCACCACATCCCGGGTCAATTCCGGTGCCAGCATCTCCAGCAGTTCAAAAATATAGTCACGCAGGAAAGCCCCGGCTTTCACCGCCACCTTGGTGTGGTGTGCGCCAAACAAATGCCCTGCTGGCAGGCCCACCAGACCCTTATCACGACGCGGATCGAACGCGATGGCCGCGATGATACCGATACCCAGACCGACATCAACGTAGGTTTTGATCACGTCAGCATCAATAGCTTCCAGCACAATATCCGGAGTGATGCCGTGCTTGGCAAAGGCCTCGTCGATCGAACCTCGGCCCGAGAAAGCATGGTCGTAAGTCACGATGGGGTATTGCGCCAGGGTTTCAATGGACAGCTGCTTGTTGGCAGGCAGATCAGCCAGTGGATGGTCCGGCGTCACCACCACCGTATGCTCCCAGGTGTAGACCGGCAAGGCGACCAGGCCCGGCGTCAGCGCCAGGGTTTCGGTAGCGATGGCCACGTCAGCCTGCTCGTGTATCACCATCTGGGCCAGCACAGGCGGGCTGCCTTCAGCCAAGGACATATGGACCTTGGGAAAGCGACGGCGGAATTCAGGGATCACCTTGGGCAGCAAATATCGTGCCTGGGCGTGGGTACAAGCGATCACCAAGGTGCCTTCATCACGGCGGGCGAAGTCGTCGCTGACACGCTTGAGGTTGTCGATCTCGCGCATGATGCGGTCGATCACCTCGGCGACAGCTTCGCCCGGTCGGGTCAAGCCCTTAATGCGTTTTCCATGACGTTCAAAAATCTTGATGCCCAGTTCATCTTCAAACTCGATGATCGCTTTGGACACCCCCGGCTGGGAGGTATAGAGCGAGCGAGCGGCTTCAGTCAGATTGAAGTTACGTCGGATGGTCTCTCGGACAAAGCGGAATTGTTGAATATTCATATGTTAATAGCCCCAGGTACAGGGCCATTATATGTAATAAGGAACAGCTCGCTTATTGCATTAAGTTATATATATAGATTCAACAATTACGTCATGCTGATTGTTGTATTCATCGTATTGGCATGAGCTTGCCAACGGGCCGTCACGGTTTTGGTCTGTGTCCAGAACTGAACGGCTTGTTTGCCGTTCGGACCCAGGTCACCCAACTTGGACGCACGCGAGCCAGTAAAGCTGAACCAGGCCACCGGCACAGGGATAGGAATATTGATACCGATCTGGCCTACGTCGATACGGTTCTGGAAGTAGCGCGCATGGCCGCCGTCCTGGGTGAAGATGGACACGCCATTACCGTTGGGGTTGCGGTTGATGAACTGCACCGCCTCTTCCAGCGTATTGACACGCACAATGCACAGCACGGGTCCGAAGATTTCTTCTTCGTAAATGCGCATATCGGCTTTCACATCATTGAAGATGGTTGGGCCGACAAAGTTACCGCTTTCATAGCCAGGCACTTTCACGCCACGACCATCCAGCAAGAGGCTGGCACCTTCCTGTACACCGGCTTCAATCAAGGATTCCACACGCTGGCGAGCACGCGGCGAGACCAAGGGGCCCAGATCGGCCTGACGGTCCGTACCTACGTTGACCTTCATGGTGGCAGCACGTTTGACCAGTTCATCAACCCACTCGCCAGTTTCGCCGACCATCACGGCTACCGAGATCGCCATGCAGCGCTGGCCGGCCGCGCCAAAAGCAGCGCCCAGCAATTGGTTGATCGCCACATCACGATCCGCATCAGGCATCACAATGCAGTGGTTCTTGGCGCCCATCATGGCTTGCGAGCGCTTGCCAGCTTCAGTGGCACGACGGTGAATTTCGGTGCCAACGGCCGTCGAACCAATAAAGGACACAGCCTTGACTTCAGGATGGGTCACCAGGGCATTGGCAATATCTGCACCGCCGTGGACCACGTTCAGCACTCCTGGAGGCAGGCCAGCTTCCAGAGCCAGTTCAGCCAGCATCAGACTGGCGCTAGGATCCTGCTCGGAAGGCTTGAGCACGAAGGTATTACCGCAAGCCACAGCCAGCGGGAACATGAAGCAGGGCAGCATCACCGGGAAGTTGAACGCGGTCACACCGGCACACACGCCCAAGGGCTGGATCAGGGTGTAGACATCAATACCGCCCGCAGCGTTTTCTGCGTATTCTCCCAATTGCATCGAAGCAATGGAACACGCGTATTCGATCACTTCCAGGCCGCGGCCTACTTCACCTTCAGCGTCAGGCATAGTCTTGCCGTGTTCACGCGAGATGGCTTCTGCCAGCTTGGCACTGTTTTCACGCACCAGACGCTGCAGATTCAGCATGACGCGCATGCGCGCGCCCTGGCTGGAATGGCGCCAGCTCTCATAAGCCTTGGCCGAGCTGGCAATAATGGTTTCCAGCTCTTCCATCGTGGCGTAAGGCACTTGGGCCACGACTTCCTGGGTGGCTGGATTGAGCACATCGTCCCAACGGGTGCTCTTGGATTGAACATGTTGTCCATCGATCAGCAAAGGTACACGAACCACTTCCGTCATAGCATGTCTCCAATGAATTGCTCAGGCGGCTAAGCCTTATTTGTTATCCCACTTGTATGAGGGTTCTCATCGAGTGTAGAAGCCTCAAGACCCGTTTACCATGTTGAAAAATGCACAGGAGCTGGGCATTTATGCACAAGTCTTTTTCAGGGCGGGCCCATCACGATGGACTGGGATAATCTGCGTTACTTTCTGGAAGTGGCCCGCTGCCAGCGTATCAGCGTTGCCGCTCAACGGCTGGGCGTTCAACACAGCACCGTGGCACGCCGTATCCAGGCGCTGGAGCAGGAGCTGGGCTTGCGGCTGTTCCACAAATCCACGGTCAGCGGCTATAGCCTGACCAGCGAAGGGCAGAATCTGCAGCAACGCATGGAGCCGGTAGAGAGCCGCTTGCTGGCGGCTCGCGATGCGATTACGGGCAAGGCCAGACCCTTGACCGGCAAGCTGCGCCTGGGCTGCACCGAAGCCTTTGGCAGCTATGTGCTGACGCCCTTGCTCAGCATTTTCCAGGCCCAATACCCAGAGCTGACCCTGGAGCTTTTGCCTGTACCCCGCCCTATCAGTCTGTCACGCCGGGATGCCGACTTGGCCATTGCCCTGGAGCGCCCCCAACGCGGCCCTTACTGGTGTACGCGCCTGGCAGACTACAGCTTGCGGCTCTATGCCCATCAGGATTATTTGAACAGCCATCCGCCCATAGAAAGCGTGCAGGATTTGTCCCAGCATCGCTTTATTGCCTATGTGGATGATCTGGTGTTCAGCGACAGCCTGCGCTATCTGGAAGAAATCGTCAGATCCGCCGCCGTACGCTTTCGCAGCACCAGCGTGATTGCGCAGTACCAGGCCACCTTGCAGGGGCAAGGAATTGCCGTTCTGCCCTGCTTCCTGGCAAAAACCGATCCGCGCCTGCGTTGTGTTCTACCCGACCAGGTGGAATTGCGTCGACGCTTCTGGATGTTCTGTCATGAAGAGCAACGCCAGAACCCCAGCCTGACTCGGCTGTGGCACTTTCTGAAGCAGTCAGTGGAAGAGCGGCAGGATTTGCTGGATGGGGCTTGAGCCGCCAAACCGATCAAAAAGCCATTCGACAGGCACAAAAAGGGGGCTGGACGCCCCCTTTTGCCGATCAGCTTACTGCTGGCGGTTTAGGTGCCTTGATGCGCAATTTACGCCACATCATGAAGAGCATGATCAGCAAGAAGATGGCATGAACCAGCCACAAACCGATTTCAAAACCCAATTGGCCATTACGAATCCAGCCGCGCGAGAGGTTGATCAGGTTCATATAGAGCAGACCTACCAGACCAGCCACCAGAATATTGCCTGAGCGTCCCATCCTGGGATTCACCGCTCCCAGAGGAATCGCCAGCAAGGCCAGATTCAGTGCCGCCAGGGGCAAAGCCAAGCGCCACATGATCTGTGAGCGCGCCTCGGCATCGTCATCACTGAGTAACAAGGTGGTTTGACGAGCCTTGATCTGCTGCTCGGCACGGGCGCGGATCGTTTCAGCGGTATTGCCTGCATCACGGCTCTCCAGACGCATGCCATAACTTTCAAAGTCCACCATACGGAATTCAGCCTGACCGGGCTTCAAGTCGTAGCGATGGCCTTCGCTCAAGACCAGAAAGCGATCGCCATTGGGCTGCTCTTCCATGCGGGCACTTTGCGCAGTCACAATGCTGAGCCACTGCGGGTCGATCACGCGGGCGATCACATTACCCAGCTCATCCCCTTCTTTTTCTGGGGAGTCGGCGTAAAACACACGGGCACCATCATCGGACTCGATAAACTGCCCGGCGGTCACCTTACTCAGGTCCGAGCGCTGCTCAAAACGCTGGCGGTACTCGGCAATCTGACGATAAGCCCATGGCGAAGCCTGCAAGGTCAGAACGGCAATCAGAATGGCAACCGGCACTGCACACTGCAAAACGGGCGTTACCCAGTTTTTCAAGGATAGGCCGCTGGCAAACCAGACCACCATTTCGGATTCCCGAAAGCTGCGCGTCACCGTAGTGAGCACGGCAATGAACAGGGAAACGGCCAGAATAATCGGCAAGGCGGTAATACTGGAAAAGGCGGCCAGACCCAGCACCACGTCAGGGCCAATCGTGCCATTGGCCGCTTCGCCTAACAAACGCACCAGAAGTACACTAAGCCACACAATCAGCAAAGTGGACAGTACAACGCCACTGTGACTTAAGATTTCGGATACCGCAGAGCGTTTAAATAGAGACATATGAGAATTTGCGAGATAATCGCAGGTACGATTTGCGACACACTGAGGATAGTTGAATGGAATTTAGCACACAGACATCCGCTTCTTTGCACCAAATTAAGACGGCCGCACTAGGCGTAGGCGTCTTTGCCGAGGGCATTCTAAGCCCCGCAGCGGAACTTATCGACCGCGCCAGCAACGGAGCTGTGAGCGCTGCTGTCAAAGCCGAGTTTAAAGGCAAGCCCAATACCCACCTGGTGCTGCGCAATCTGCCCGGTGTTAAGGCCGAACGCGTTATTTTAGTCGGCTTAGGCGCTCAAGAGGAATACAAAGCAGCAACTCATACGCAAGCCCAGGCCTGCCTTGCTTCTTACTGCCTGAAAGCAGACCTGAAAGAAGCCGTTTCTGCCCTGGCCAGCATTGATTGCAAAGGCACCACCTTGCGCAGCCGCGCTCAGGACGCTGCCGTGGCCGTATGCCGCGCCAGCTACCGCTACACCGCCACGTTCAGCAAGCCCGAACCTGCTCCCCAGCTGAGCCAGTTCCTGCTGTGGACGGCCCGCACCCAAGCCAGCGAAGCCAAGGCCGGTCTGGAGCAAGGTCAGGCCATTGGTAACGGCGTCAACCTGACTCGCTTGCTGGCCGACCTGCCCGGCAATATCTGCACTCCTACCTACCTGGGCAAAACCGCCAAGCAGTTGGCCAAGGAATTCAAGACGCTGAAGGCCGAAGTGCTGGAGCGCAAGCAGATCGAAGCCTTGAAGATGGGTTCGTTCCTGTCGGTGGCCAAGGGCTCGGATGAACCGCCTGCGTTCATCGTGCTGCGCCATACCCCCAACACCAAGACCAAACACGAGGACGGTCCTATCGTTCTGGTGGGTAAGGGCCTGACCTTCGACTCGGGCGGTATCTCCATCAAGCCAGCCGGCAATATGGACGAGATGAAGTACGACATGGGCGGTGCTGCCAGTGTCCTGGGCACCATGCGCGCCATTGCCGAACTGAACATCGACCGTGAAGTGATCGCTGTGGTGGCTTCTTGCGAAAACATGCCCAGCGGCCGCGCCAATAAACCGGGCGACGTCGTGACCAGCATGTCTGGCCAGACCATCGAGATCCTGAACACGGACGCCGAAGGCCGTCTGGTTCTGTGCGATGCCCTGACCTACGTCGAGCGCTTCAAACCCGCTGCCGTGATTGATATGGCCACCCTGACCGGCGCTTGCGTGGTCGCTCTGGGCCACGTCAACACCGGCCTGTTCTCGACCGACGACGACTTGGCTGATGAACTGATGCAAGCTGGCAAGCAAACGGGTGACACGGCATGGCGCATGCCCATGGACGACGCCTACCAGGAGCAACTGCGCTCGAACTTTGCTGATATGGCCAATATTGGTGGCCCACCAGCCGGTTCGGTAACCGCCGCCTGCTTCCTGTCCCGCTTCACCAAAGCGTACCGCTGGGCTCACCTGGACATCGCCGGTACTGCCTGGCGCAGCGGCAAGGACAAGGGCGCCACAGGCCGTCCCGTGCCTTTGCTGGTTCAGTACCTGCTTAATCAGTGTCGCTAAGCATGAGCCGCGTCGATTTCGCTTTCGGCGCGCCAGATCGCTTGCGTATGGCCTGCGAGGTCGTGCGCAAGCACTACGAGGCGGGCCGTCAGGTGGTGGTGTATCTTTCCGATGCCCGCCAACTGGCCCGTTTCGATCGCCTGCTCTGGGGTTTTGAATCCACGGCTTTTGTCCCGCACGTCGGTGTGGAAGACCCCTTGGCAGCCGCCACCCCTGTTTTGTTGACCAGTGCCGCCCCCGTGCCCGCAGGTGAGCAAAGCTGGCTGTTGAATCTGGATGCCCAATGCCCGCCCGGTTTTGAACAATTCCCGCGTATATTGGAAATTGTCTCCGAACGGGAAGCTGACCGTACCCAGGCTCGCGAACGCTGGCGTGTCTACCAGGCGCAAGGCTGCCAAGTGCATGCTCATAAACTGGGTGCTTGAATAATAAAGAAGATTCTTGATTATTCAGGTAGTTGTCAGTTATTCTTGACCACTGATCTCTCTGTACTCTAAGGACTCATCATGAGCGAATTTCGTCAATCAAGCTTGCCTGAGCATAACGGCACCCTGGGCGCCCAGTCGCTGATTGCTCGCAATCGCGTCCTGCGCAACACCTACTGGCTGCTGGCCCTGTCCATGATTCCCACCGTGCTGGGAGCCTTGCTGGGCCTGTCCTCCGGCATTAACCGGGTTATGGGCGCCAGCCCAGGCCTGAGCGCCATTGTTTTCCTGGTCGGTGCCTTTGGCCTGATGTTCCTGATCGAAAAGAACAAGAACAGCTCGTTGGGTGTCGCCCTGCTGATGGCCTTTACCTTCTTCATGGGTGTGATGCTGTCCCGTCTGCTGGGCTTTGTCCTGGGCATGGGTAATGGCGCACAACTGATCATGCTGGCCTTTGGCGGTACCGCTGCGGTCTTTGGCGCCATGGCAACTATTGCCAGCACCACCAAGCGTGATTTCTCCGGCATGCAGAAATTCCTGTTTGTCGGTGCCGTTATCCTGCTGGTTGCGGCCTTGGCCAACATCTTCCTGCAACTGCCTGCGCTGATGCTGACCATCTCCGTGATGGCTATCGGTATCTTCTCGGCCTTCTTGCTGGTTGATCTGCAGCGCGTCATCAACGGTGGTGAAACCAACTACGTGTCGGCCACCCTGGCGATCTATCTGGACGTCTACAACATTTTCAGCAACCTGCTGGTGCTTTTAGGCGTGCTGGGCGGTAACCGCGAATAAGATCGCGGACCCCGCACTCCCCAAGCCCCCTTTTCGAAGGGGGCTTTTTTTATTATCCGCACGCTCATGCACGCTGGCTTGAAAACCTGACCATGCCCCTCATCTGCTTGATCTTGCCCCAAGCTCATGGGGCCTTGAAGCGGCACGACCAGGCCTGAGCCATGGCAAAGGGAATCACCCTGACGCAGCGCCCTGTTTTTCGTGTCCTTGCTCAGACGCGCGGGTATAGTAAACCTTGTAGAAAATTTCCCCTTTGGAGAACACTGGTGGCAGTCTTTGAAACTCAACATATCGTCGACAATCTGCGCGGGGCCCGCGAAGAATGGCGACAGGCGCATCAACGCTTGAACGAGCTTGAAGGCCAGGAATTTCCGTCGGTACAAGCTTTGATTCAAGTGACCGAGCAGCTCAAAGGCATCCTGTTTCCCATGCGCCTGGGCAGCCCGGAGCTGCGTCGCGAGTACGAAGATCACTTTGTCGGCCACCACTTGGGCCAGGCGCTCAATACGCTGCTGCAACAGGCGCGTATCGAGTTGCAACGCGCTGCCCTGCTCCGTGGTGACAAGTACGACCGCGAAACCATTGAAGAGCAGGCACACAAGGCCATACAGGCCTTTGCCAACAAGCTGCCAGACCTGCGCCGCACCCTGGATCTGGACGTGGTTGCTGCCTATCAAGGCGACCCGGCTGCCCGCAATGTGGACGAGGTACTGCTGTGCTATCCCGGCCTGCTGGCCATGATTCACCACCGCATCGCCCACGCTCTGACCAATCTGGGACTGCCCCTGACGGCGCGCATTATTGCAGAACTGGCCCACAGCCAGACCGGTATTGATATTCACCCCGGCGCGCAAATTGACCATTCCTGTTTCATCGACCACGGCACCGGCGTTGTGATTGGCGAGACCGCCATCATCGGCAAGCGGGTTCGTATTTATCAGGCCGTCACCCTGGGTGCCAAGCGCTTTAGCAAGGACGAAAAAGGCTTGCTGCTGAAAGGTCAGCCACGTCACCCCATCGTGGAAGACGACGTGGTTATTTACGCGGGTGCCACCATCCTGGGGCGCGTCACTCTGGGTGCAGGTTCTACGATTGGCGGTAATGTCTGGATTACGGAAGACGTACCAGCGGGTTGTTCGGTGACCCAGGCCAATTTGTTGCGCAATCAACCTGACTGCCCGGAGAAACTGCGCTAAGCAGCCTGCTTATATCGCGCAGGACCCAGTCTGGTACGGCCCGGACTATCTCCTCTAGAAGAGCCCCGTAGTAAAAAAACGACTCCTGTCATGTCCTTCCCAAAAGCATGGATAGCTATCCAACTTTGGAGAGGGACTCTCAGGAGTCGTTTTCTATTGGAGTTCTGCATCATTCAGGAAGCCCCCAGAACGTCTAGGCAGACGCTAACTGCCCTTCGGCAATGGCTGGTACTAACTAGCAGAATTTACGCCTTGGGAGGCGGCACAGGCGGTCCGGGTCGCCACATCTTGATGAAACCTTCCATCGCCATCAAGGAAATGGCAATCCAGATCGGAATATAGGTCCACCACTGATTCGCGCTCATGGGCTCGTCCAGCAGCAAATACGCCACCCAGAACAAGAGCACCGGCTCCACATAGCCCAGAATGCCAAACAAGGCCAAAGGCAACTGACGACTGGCAGACAGATAGCTGACCAACGCAACCGAGCTGATCAGGCCCAGAACCGGGACCTGCCAGATCAAGCGAGGCTGATCCGCGAACAGGCCCCACATCTGCGTGTCTTGAACAAAGAGCAGCCAGCAAGCTGGCAGGAACAAGAAGCTCAGATCAAACCAGAGTGAAGCCAGCGAGCCCAGACGCAGATAACGGCGCAGCATGAAATAAGGTGGATAACCCACAACCACCACCGCTGTCGCCCAGGAGACGCTCCCTACGCGGAACAGCTCATGCAGCACACCCACGCCGGCCAATGCCACAGCAATCCACTGAATGGTGCTCAATCTGTCTTTGTAGATCACCCGCCCTACCAGCACCATCATCAGCGGCAAGAGGAAGTAGCCCAGGGACACGTCCAGCGCCATCTGGTGCAAAGGCGCCCAGACAAAAATCCAGAGCTGCACCCCGACCAGGGCTGCAGCCAGCAAGAGCAAGGCAAAATAGCGCCAATTCCCGGGCCAGTGACGCAATACCCAACGCACTTCCCGCCAGCGCCGTGCCCGAGTGATCACCAAAGCCAAAGCAGGCAGCCCCAGCACAATACGCCAGGCAAAAACCTGCTCGCCACTAAGTGGCTGCAAGACGGTGGCGTAGTAGTACAGGCAGGCAAATAAAGCGGAGGCCAGGACCGACAGCAAAACACCTTGCTTCATGAGTGCGCCTCGTCCATTTTCTGACGCCGCAAATAAGCCTGCCCCACACTGAACAAACGATCACGCTTTAACAAGGTATGCGTATCCAGTGCCTGCGCTTCGGGCGTCAGCATCAAAGCGGGCAAACCATCCAGCAAACGCTGCATCAAATCCGGGTGCGCGGCCATGTACAAACTCAAAAGCTGATCCGGCTCCCACAAGCTGATCCCCAGGCGACGCAGCTCGGAACGATTAAAGTCTTTCAGATTACGGGTCAAGATGCCGACCGGCTGATCGGGATAACGCTGCTGTGCCAAACGGGCAGTGGCGATCACATGCCAGTCCTTGGCATCGGAGTAGCGCAAGTCCTTCTTGAACTCGCTGCTATCGCCTAAATCGGCTTCGGGGTAACGCTGTTGCAGCGCTTCCCACTGCTCCTCGATAGAGGTGGGCATGACTTTCCACAACCTGCCCGCATTACGCCGCCATTCGTCCCCGATCACCGGACTCCAGACAGGCTTGAACAACTGCTCGTCAGCCAGGGCCAGGAGCAAGCGGCGCAGTACGTTGGAGATCAGTACGCAGGTATCCAGAACCAGCACGGAAGGAAGGGAGACGGCCATATCAATAGCGTTGCAGCTGCATAAGAACGGAGCGGGTATGCAAGGGACGACCCAGCAAGCTGTTCAGGCGTTCACGCAAGCGTATGCGCAACTCAGGCTCACCAACAGGATCGTCGAAGTCTGGCGTGGCTTCATCAAAGCCATACCCGGTTTCGGTCAGCAGCACCCACTCAAAGCGCCGCAAGGCCCCCGCCACGGGTGGACGAGGTATCTGGGCCAAGTGCACCAGAGCCTCTTCGTAGGCATCGAACAAAACAGGATGTGGGTCTTCACGCGGCAACAAACGAATCAACAATTCGTTCATGTACCAGGCCGACATCAGAGCACGACCTTTCAAGGGGCGAATCCCGGCGCAGTCCGCCCGTGTCAGCGTTTTGACTTCATTTTTGCCCGACCAGGCCAATAACAAAGGCTGAAACACAGACAAAGCAGGCCGCAAAATGGAATGCGGCCTTTTGGCGCCTTTCGCGACCAGAGGCACCAGCCCGTGGTTACGCGTAAAGGCATGACAGATCAGGGACGTTTCACGCCAGGCACTGGTGTGCAGTATGTAGCCCGCTTCGTCCTGAAAGCGATGACGGGGATTACTCATACCCCAGGTCGCGCAGGACCGCTTCACGATCGGACCAGCCCTTGCGCACCTTGATATACACATCCAGGAACACGGGCTTGTCGATCAGCTTGGCAATATCTTGGCGAGCTTCCGTAGCAATGCGCTTCATGTGCATGCCACCCGCTCCCAACAGAATCGGACGGTGGCTTTCGCGTTCTACGACCACGCAAGCCGAAATACGCGCGCCCTGCTCGTTCTCGTCCCATTGTTCGATAACCACGGTACACCCGTACGGCAGCTCGTCACCCACCAGGCGGAAGATCTTCTCGCGCAGCAGCTCCGAGGTAATGAAGCGCACCGAGCGGTCGGTAATGGTGTCAGCGTCAAACATGGCCTCACCTTCAGGCAGGCGGGAGGCGATCTCGTTCAGCAAAGGGTCCAGTTGCAGGCGCTTGGCAGCACTGACCGGAATCACGGCGCCGTACTCGAACTCCTGCGACAGGCGGGCGATATAAGGCAGCAAGTCATTCTTGCTTTTCAAGGCATCAACCTTGTTGATGACCAGAATGGTCTTGCCGCCTTTAGGCAGCATGGGCAGCAATTCGGCGTCCGAAGCGGACCACTTGCCGGCTTCAACCACATGCACCACCACGTCCACATCGGCCAGGGCCTGGGTCACGACGCGGTTCATCATGCGGTTCATGGCCCCGCCGTGCTTGGTCTGAAAACCGGGGGTGTCCACAAACACCATTTGATCGTGATCACGCGTCAGCACACTGTTGATGCGGTGACGCGTGGTCTGCGCCTTGCGCGACACGATCGAAATCTTGCTGCCGATCAGGGCATTGGCCAGCGTGGACTTGCCGACATTCGGTCGTCCAACAATAGCCACGAAGCCGCAGCGAAAAGGGGTCTCTGTCATTCTGTTTCCTGCGACACTGCCACGGGCAATGTCAATTGTGAGGGGCGACGATGGCGACTGGCGCGCGTCGTCTTGGCTGGAAATTCAGCTTCTAAAATAGCAATGGCCTGCGTCGCGGCGGCTTGTTCAGCCGCACGACGGCTGCTGCCACTGGCACGAACATGGATGTTGAGCTTGGCGATCGTGCATTCGATATCGAAGAGCTGATCGTGGGCTGCGCCATGGGTGGCCACCACGGTATACACCGGCAAATCCAGCTTGCGACCTTGCAGCAGCTCCTGCAGCAAGGTTTTGGGATCTTTCCCCAAAGTCTTGGGGTCAACATCCACCAGCATGGGTTCATAGAGCTGGGTGATGACGGTTTGGGCTTGCGTAAAGCCCGCGTCCAGAAAGACAGCGCCAAAAATCGCTTCCAGCGCATCCGCCAGAATGGAGGGACGGCGGAAACCACCGCTTTTCAGCTCCCCTTCCCCCAGACGCAAATAATCCGACAAACCCAGACGGGTTGCGATTTCAGCCAGAGCGGCCTGTTTGACCAGATTCGCTCGCAGGCGGGACAGATCGCCTTCATCAATGCGTTGGAAACGGTCGAACAACAAGGCCGCAACCGTGAAGTTCAAGACCGAATCCCCCAGAAACTCCAGCCGCTCGTTATGGCGAGCGCTGTGGCTACGATGGGTCAAGGCCTGCTCAAGCAGGCCTGTGTCTTTGAAGGAGTAGCCGATAGCGGCTTCAAGCAAAGCAAGACGTTTCATTAATGGAAGCGACCTATACGGCTAAGTTCGCGGAAATTCATCCAGATAAAGAAGGCGCGTCCCACAATATTCTCATCGGGCACAAAGCCCCAATAACGACTGTCCAGACTATTGTCGCGATTATCTCCCATGACGAAGTAATTACCTTCGGGCACCACACAAGAGATACCGTTGGAGAAATACTCACAGGAGTCGCGGTTGGGGAACGCCACGATAGGCATCAAACCCTGAGGCTGAGTCTTGTTCAGCAAGATGTTGTGCTGCACCTTGCCCAGCTCTTCCAGATAGCGCCCAATGTAGGCGGAGCGATCCGGCTCGTAGTAATCGCCACTGCGCACTTGGGTAATGACTTGACCATTCACGGACAATACCTTGTCGCGGTACTCCACGCGGTCACCCGGCACACCAACCACACGCTTGATGTAATCCACAGTGGTATCAACGGGATAGCGGAACACAATCACATCGCCACGCTCAGGATGGCCCAAAGGCACAACCTTGGTACCACTGACAGGCAGGCGAATGCCGTACTCGTATTTGTTCACCAGAATCAAATCGCCATTTTTCAGCGTGGGCAACATGGAGCCCGACGGAATGCGAAAAGGCTCGATGATAAAAGAGCGCAATACAAACACGAACAGAATGACTGGGAAAAAACTGACGCCATACTCAATCCACCACGGCATGCGGTTGGCCTGGTCATAAGCGTCCTGGCGCAGTTGCTGCAAGTGCTCGG
This sequence comes from Alcaligenes sp. 13f, assembly GCF_020496585.1. Lineage (NCBI taxonomy): Bacteria > Pseudomonadati > Pseudomonadota > Betaproteobacteria > Burkholderiales > Alcaligenaceae > Alcaligenes > Alcaligenes sp. 13f. The sequence continues at coordinate 107,080 of NZ_JAHKKC010000012.1, read as the reverse complement.
GGTCTTGAGCTGCCGTTTCCGGTACCGCCTGCATCGCGGCCTGCGCACGCGCCAGACGGCGCGAGCGCAGGGAGAAACGATCCAAAAACCAGATTGCGCCGGTCAGTATCAGCAGTACAAACAAAATCAGAGCGAAATCCCAGCTCATCGGTTTCCTTTAAAGAAATTAAAGCAGTCCTGGCTGTGGTCGGCTTGAGCTGCCGACCAGAGCATTACTTATCCTCGACCTGCAAAATTGCCAAAAAGGCTTCCTGCGGAATTTCCACGTTCCCAACTTGCTTCATCCGCTTCTTACCGGCTTTTTGCTTCTCAAGCAGCTTTTTCTTACGAGAAATATCGCCGCCATAACACTTGGCCAGCACGTTCTTGCGCAATGCCTTGACGTTTTCGCGAGAAATAACTTCGGCGCCAATGGCAGCCTGAATCGCAATATCAAACATCTGCCGCGGAATCAGAGAGCGCATCTTGGCGACCACTTCGCGTCCACGGTAACGGGCGTTGCTACGGTGCACAATCATGGACAGGGCATCAACCCGGTCGCCGTTGATCAGGATATCAACCTTGACCACATCGGCCGAACGGTATTCCTTGAACTCGTAGTCCATGGAAGCGTAGCCGCGCGATACCGATTTGAGTCGGTCAAAGAAGTCCAGCACGATCTCGGCCAGAGGCATCTCATAGACCAGGTTCACCTGACGGCCATGATAGGTCATATTTAACTGCAAACCGCGCTTGGCTGTACACAGGGTCATGACCGGGCCCACGTATTCCTGCGGCATTAGCAGCGAAACCACAACAATAGGCTCGCGTACGTCTTCGATATGGGACACTTCCGGCATGCGGGAAGGGCTTTCAATCATCAAGACTTCGCCGTCACGACGCTCGACCTCGTACACCACCGACGGCGCGGTGGTGATGATATCCATGTCGAATTCGCGCTCCAGACGCTCCTGGACGATTTCCATATGAAGCAGGCCCAGGAAACCGCAACGGAAACCGAAGCCCAGCGCCTGAGACACTTCGGGCTCAAACATCAGGGAGGAATCGTTCAGCTTGAGCTTTTCCAGGGAATCGCGCAGTTGATCGTACTCGCTGCTCTCCACCGGGTACAAACCGGCAAACACCTGAGGCTTCACTTCCTTGAAGCCCGGCAAGGCTTTTTCAGCCGGTTTGCCGGCCAAAGTGATGGTGTCACCAACCTTGGCGTGTTCCAGCTCTTTAATACCGGCAATGATGAAACCCACCTCGCCTGCAGACAGATGAGGACGGTTTTCAGACTTGGGGGTAAAGACACCGATATGCTCGACCAGGTGCGTCGCACGGGTGGCCATCAGCAGAATTTTTTCCTTGGGCTTGAGCACACCGTTGACGATGCGCACCAGCATGACCACGCCCACGTAATTGTCAAACCAGGAGTCAATGATCAGGGCTTGCAAGGGAGCGGTCGGATCACCCACTGGCGGGGGAACACGCGCCACGATGGTTTCCAGGATCTCGTCGATACCCAGGCCGGTTTTCGCACTGGCGGCAATTGCGTCACTGGCATCAATGCCAATCACGTCTTCCACCTCCTGGCGAGCGGCATCCGGGTCAGCCGAGGGCAAGTCCATTTTGTTGAGCACTGGAATCACTTCCACGCCCTGATCCAAAGCGGTATAGCAGTTGGCTACAGTCTGCGCTTCCACACCTTGGGAAGCGTCCACGACCAGCAAGGCACCTTCACAGGCCGACAAGGAACGGCTGACTTCATAGGAGAAGTCAACGTGGCCGGGGGTGTCGATCAGGTTCAGGTTGTAAACCTTGCCATCCTGAGCCTTGTAGTGCAAAGCGGCGGTCTGGGCCTTAATCGTGATGCCACGCTCTTTCTCGATGTCCATCGAATCCAGAACCTGGGTCGACATCTCGCGGTCGGCCAGGCCACCACAGCGTTGGATCAGGCGGTCAGCCAAGGTCGATTTGCCATGATCGATGTGGGCAATAATAGAGAAATTGCGGATGTGATCCATAAACCCGTTAATAAACAAAGAAAATGTTGAGGCGCAATGCCAGAGAGACGGCACAAGAAAGGGGCGCCCATGACGCCCCTTTTCAGTCCACGCGCCGAAAACGCAAGACCCGTCCTGTCAGACGGGCGCACGTGGAGCCAGTATCCATTCGGGGCAAACTGCCCCCGCGAATAGCGGCGGAAAAACTCCGGCCCCTGGCCGGAGTTCATCAATGACTACCATTTTAGCCGTTTTACAGAATTTTTATTTCGATGGCGTAATCAAAACCCATTGCGACTGGCCCGCACGCAAAACCAGCAAGGCTGCTGCTTTGGATTTATCCAAGGAAGCCACCATTTTAGCGTATTGATCCGGCGTCCCTACGTCTTTATCGTTGACACGCAAAATCAGGTCACCAGGCTGCAGACCGGCTTCGCTGGCAGGGGCCGTAGCCTCTGTCACCTGAACCGCACTTTCCACGCCCAAACGCTTCAGATCAGCAGCAGGAACTGCCGTCACTTTCAAGCCAAAGGCATCGGCCGTGCTGGCAGCAGGACTGTCTTTCTCGTCCTTGGCGGCAGCAGTTGGGCTGCTGGAAGGCATTTCTTCGACATCAATCTTGATGGTCTGCAACTTGCCCTTGCGCCAGATTTCCAGTGTGGAGCTTTGGCCAGGCTTGGTGCCTCCCACAATACGGGGCAGGTCTGTCATTTGATCAATGGTGCGACCGTTGAACTTCAGGATCACGTCGCCAGACTGAATACCGGCCTTGGCGGCAGGACCGCCCTCTTCCACGCTGCTGACCAAGGCACCCTTGCTGTCTTTCAGACCCAGCGCGGTAGCGACATCATCGGCTACCGGAGTGATCTGCACACCGATACGGCCGCGAGTCACCTTGCCGTCAGACTTGAGCTGCTCGACCACGTTCATGGCTTCGTCGATAGGAATGGCCAGGGAAATACCCATGAAGCCACCGCTACGCGAAATGATCTGGGAGTTCACACCCACTACTTCGCCATTCAGGTTGATCAGCGGCCCCCCGGAGTTACCGGGGTTCACAGCCACATCGGTCTGAATGAAAGGCAGGTAATCGCCGGTTTCACGGTTGATAGCGCTGACAATCCCGGAGGTCACGGTGGATTCCAGACCGAAGGGCGAACCGATAGCCAGAACCCATTGCCCTTTCTTGAGCTGTTTGGAGTCCCCTATCACCATGGGCTTCAGGTCTTTGGCTTCGATCTTGATCAGGGCCACGTCGGTGCGCTCGTCAGTCCCGATGATCTTGGCTGGATATTCCTTGCCATTGCTTAGCGTGACGAAAATGCCGTTGGAGTCGGCCACCACATGGTTATTGGTCAGGATGTAGCCATCAGCAGAGATGATGAAACCCGAACCCACACCACGTGGTACTGTGCGCTCTTGAGGTTGCTGGCCTTCATTGCCACCGCCACGAGGGCGCTGCGGCGCCATGCCGGGCGGCATGAAATCGGGCCCAAAGAACCAGCGGAACATATCGTAAGGATCCGAACCCGGACCCATGGCGGGGGAGCGCACCCGGACGGCCTCGGTGGTACGGATATTGACTACTCCATCCTCGGTCTTGGCAACAACGCCAGTAAAGTCAGGCAGCCCCAGCGTCGTGCTCTGGACTTGCTCGGTTGTCGTGACAGGCTGAGCCTGCGCGTGGGCCATAGGCGCACCCGCCGCCAGCATCACGGCCACCGTCAAGGCCGAGAGAACAGGAATACGCATTTTTTGACTCGATTTTTCCATTCAAATACTCCTGGTGGACGATAGTCAATGTGTCCGGGATAGAGGGGTGAACTGGGTACCTTCCAGCAAGGCGCGCAAGGTCTGTACAGGTACGGCACCCGTGCTGGTCAAAACATAATCATTAATGCGACTGCGGTACATATTCATGGAGCCACGGTGAAAGGCCCCCAGGCTGTTTTCTTCTGCCTCGGGGGTGCCTACCTTCTCCAGAAACACGGAGATGGCAGCCAGACCGTCAGACAGCATCAAATGGGTAACCTGACGCCCCGCACGCATGGGTCGGAGCATTTCGGACCGCAAGGTAAAACCGGCAGGCATGGCCAGATGCCAACCCAGCTCGTTCAAATCTATTTTTCGTACTTCGGGTTCGACCACTTCCCACTTGCTGGGGTTCCAACTGGTACGCAGTTCCTGCAAATCCACCTGCTCGCCAAAGGCAACAGAGGCAAAAGCGATCTGATCCACTACCGCTTGTTGTGGGTCCAGAGTCTGCATTTTCAATAGCAAATGATGATCGGTATCGGCACACACGCGGTAGCCGTAACGCTGATCATCCTTGGGAACCAGCTCGATCAGGTCGCAAGGGCGACCGGCCACACGCTCGCGCGATGGCAAGCGGCGCATATCGTAAAAATTGGGTAATTGGCTGACATCACCGACCAGAAAACTGGGAAAGCGCTCGTTTTCACGACGCTCGATCACCACCATTTTCTTTTCGGGGATCAGGCATTGGGTGACTTCGTTCTGACGCAGAAACTCACGCGGCTCGCCGTCCAGAATCTCCAGACGCTCGCGCTCGCCGGTGCCGTCAATAATGTGGACCAGTTTCATGGACTGGCTGGCCTGATCCTGGGTGTAAATAATGACCCCGGAGTAATCCAGGTCACGCGCCGCTTTATGGACTTTCTGCAACCAGGGCAGATCCAGGGGCTCCAGCCCGCTGGCATCCTGAGCCAGTACAGGTGTGCACAGCACCGCCAGAGAAAGGGCAAACAAGCCCTTATAGAGACGCGCCAAGCCCATCTGCGACGGCATACGTACAGACCTCATTGACCCAGGGCTCCACTTTCAAAGGAAACATGGCGTACCGGACCGGTACCAACAAAGTCGCGGTGCAAATCCGCGTAATCATTCCAGAGCTGATCATCCTGGGCGCTGGCCACCAGTGTGCCTGGCACGGAGTTCACCCCCATATACGGCAGACCCACCCACAAGGCGGCAGCCACGGCAGCCACCACGGCCAGGCCGCTGACACCATAGCGCTGCACCAGGGGCCGTTTCATGGCATTCGGGGCGAGCACGGTAGGCTCCTCGTCAATTGCTTTGGACAGACGCGCGTAAAAGCGATCCGACGTACGGATCGCCAGCGCATCGGTACGCATGACGTCACCAATCAAATGGTAGGTATCCCAGACTTGACGCCCGTAGGGGGAGTCCAGTTCCTCGGGGCGTATTTCAGCCTCGCCATCCACCCAGGAAGACACGGCGGCCTCCCAGGCATTGAGTTGATCATCATCGGAATGGGATTTCAGGGCTTGCATCATCAATCCTTACCACCGTCGTTCACTATCTTCACCATCGAGTATGGGACGCAATTGCGCAGCAATGGCGTCACGGGCTCGAAAGATGCGTGAGCGTACAGTTCCTATAGGGCAGTCCATGGTCTGAGCAATATCTTCGTAGCTCATACCTTCTATTTCACGTAGCACGATAGCCGTCCGCAACTCTTCGGGCAGTGCCTGGATCGCTGTATTTACCGTTTCAGCAATCTGGCGACTGACCATCATGGATTCTGGCGTGCTTATATCGCTTAGGTTGTCGATTCGGTCAAAAGTTTCACCTTCTTCAGTTTCGACGTTCTGCAAAGTATTGGGACGTCGGGCGGCCGAGGCCTGCCAGTTACGGGCCGTGTTGATCGCAATGCGGTACAGCCAAGTGTAAAAAGCACTCTCGCCCCGGAACTGGGGAAGAGCTCGGTACGCTTTGATGAAGGTTTCCTGAGCCACGTCCTCGACTTCAGACGGGTCACGTACCATGCGGCTGAGCAGACGCATGATCTTGCGCTGGTACTTCAGTACCAGCAGGTCAAAGGCTCGCTTATCCCCACGCTGAACACGTGCAACTAGTTCGGCATCGGTATCGCGTTCACTCATTAAGAATCCTTATTCTGAGCACGGACCTGATGAGACAGTCGGTTGGCACATAGAGACAAGGCCCACCAGTCCTGCTGCGACTGGGCGCGGCGCCATACGGTCACGGTACGGCAAGCCTTGGTGCAATCACGGCGCAAACGCAAGGTCATGAACCAGGCACAACGCCAGATCTGCTCTATTTGCACGGACTCCTTTGCTGTCCCCTCGCACTGCAAGGAGTATAGCCCTGCACGATGCGCTAGTGTAGCGCGCTCATCCCATGCCCCACGACTGCGAGCATACAAAAAATAAGCCCACAAAGCACCTGCCAATATTGCCAGGGCCCAGGGCCATTGCCAGCTAGACATTGTCCAGGCCAGGCCTGCTGCAAGCAAGGCACAGACAAAAGCGCCCAGTCGGCGCACCGGAGCCGGAGCTCCGATCGACCAGGACTGGGCGTTACGAGTGGGGCAGTCTAACTTAGCGAAGACGACGAACCACCATCGAACCGTTAGTGCCGCCAAATCCGAAAGAGTTGGACAAGGCCACATCAATCTTCATGTCACGCGCTTGGTTGGCGCAGTAATCCAGGTCGCAAGCAGGGTCCTGGTTGAAGATGTTGATGGTTGGAGGCGAGATCTGGTTATACACCGCCAAGGTGGTGAACACCGCTTCAATACCACCGGCCGCACCCAGCAGGTGACCCGTCATGGACTTGGTGGAGTTGACCACCAGCTTGTAAGCGTGGTCGCCAAAAGCCAGTTTCAATGCTTCGGACTCGTTCACGTCGCCCAGTGGCGTAGAAGTACCGTGTGCGTTGACGTACTGAACTTCGTCAGCGTTGATGCCACCGTTACGCAAGGCATTCATCACGCCACGACGCGGACCGTCTCGGTCAGGCGAAGTGATGTGATGAGCGTCAGAGCTCATGCCGTAGCCGGAGAACTCGCCGTAAATGCGTGCGCCACGTTTCTTGGCATGTTCGTACTCTTCCAGCACCAGTACACCAGCGCCCTCACCCAGTACGAAGCCGTCACGGTCCATGTCCCAAGGACGCGAGGCTGTTTCAGGATCGTCGTTACGGGTGGACAGAGCACGCATGGCGGCAAAACCGCCAATGCCCAGAGGGGACACGGTGGATTCGGCACCGCCGGCAATCATCACATCAGCGTCGCCATACTCGATCAAGCGAGCAGCGTCACCAATGGAGTGCAGGCCGGTTGTACATGCCGACACAACAGCGTAGCTAGGACCTTTCAGGCCCAGGCCGATAGACAATTGGCCAGACACCAGGTTGACCAGGGAGCCAGGCACAAAGAACGGGGAAATCCGACGTGGGCCCCGTTCCAGATAATCTTTTTGGGTTTCTTCAATGCGGGGCAAACCACCAATCCCCGAACCGACGATAACGCCCACACGCTCAGCATTGATGCTGTTGATATCCAGACCGCAATCCTTCCAGGCCTGCATACCTGCGACCACGCCGTAATGGATAAAGGTATCCATCTGCTTGGCTTCTTTGGACGAAATGTATGGTGTTAAATCAAAATCCTTGACCTCACCCGCTATCTGGGCTGTTAGGGCCGAAGGATCGAAACGGGTAATACGCCCGATGCCCGAACGCCCATTGACGATGTTATCCCACGCGGTAGGAATATCGTTGCCGACCGGGGAAACAATACCCAGCCCGGTAATCACGACACGTCGTTTCACGGATGACTCCTAAACACAAAAAAAGCGGTTTAAAGGGAATAACTGCGTCTTGCAAGCTAAAGCCGCCGGGCACAGGCTACTCTCTGGAAACCGCTCTGGAGCGAGGGCGTGCACGATGCCGCCCACCCTCTTAATTGAACTTACTGCTTGCTGTGAGAATTGATGTAGTCCACAGCTTGCTGGACCGTCGTGATTTTCTCAGCTTCTTCGTCTGGTATTTCGGTTTCGAATTCGTCTTCGAGCGCCATCACGAGCTCGACCATGTCGAGCGAGTCGGCACCGAGGTCGTCGAGAAAAGAAGATTCGTTTTTGATCTCGGCTTCGTTAACGCCAAGTTGTTCAGCGACGATCTTCTTGACGCGCTGTTCGATGCTTTCCATGCAGATTCTCCAAGTTGGGAAAAATTCCCGCAAATTATAGCCAATCCATACTGCTAAGAGGGATAAGCTATGACAAAAAACGGCGTTCTTGTATGAGGCCCAACGTTATTCTTACAACGCCGGCTCAAGCAATAGGCCCCAAATAATCCCGCAATTTTACCTCAGCCGGGCGCGATGCCAAGCCTTACATGTGCATACCACCATTCACATGGATGGTGCTGCCCGTAATATATTGCGCTTGCGACCCGGCCAGGAAGGCTACCGCATTAGCGATATCTTCAGCAGCGCCCAGTCGTCCCAGGGGGATTTGCGACAAAATTGCCGCCGACTGCTCAGGGGTCAGAGAGCGTGTCATGTCCGTATCAATAAAGCCCGGAGCGACACAATTAACTGTAATGTTACGGCTACCGAGCTCGCGCGCCAAGGCACGGCTCATGCCGGCGACACCGGCTTTGGCAGCTGCGTAGTTGGCTTGACCGGGGTTACCGCTCTCGCCCACCACCGAAGTGATGCTGATGATACGGCCCCAGCGGGCTTTCATCATGGGGCGGATAACGGCACGCGACAGGCGGAACACGGCACTTAGATTGGTCTGGATAACGGCATCCCAGTCTTCATCTTTCAAGCGCATGGCCAGGTTGTCACGCGTAATACCGGCATTATTGACCAGAATGTGCGGGCCACCGTCTTCTTTGCTCAAGGCAGAGATCAGTGCTTCGCAAGCAGCCGGGTCGTCCACGTTCAATACATGGCCATAGCTGCCGTTCTGATCCAGCACAGCGGAAATCGCCTGTGCGCCGGACTCGGAAGTAGCGGTACCAACCACCTTGGCACCTCGTGCCATCAATTCTTTAGCAATCGCCTGACCGATACCGCGCGATGCGCCGGTTACCAGTGCAGTCTTGCCGCTTAGGTCCAATTCTTGCATTTATGCTCCCTCCAGGGCTTCCAAAGTGGCCTGCAAGGACGCAGGGTCGCTGATCGACAAGGCGACCAGATCACGGTCAATACGCTTGACCAGCCCCGTCAGCACTTTGCCTGGACCACACTCGACCACGTGGGTGACTCCTTGAGCCTTCATGGCCTGGATAGTCTCAACCCAGCGCACGGGATGCCAGGCCTGACGGACCAGCGCATCTTTAATCTGTTCGGGGTCGGTAGGCGCGGCTACATCCACGTTATTGATCACGGAAATAGCAGGTGTTTGCACTTGCACCGAAGCCAGAGCCTGGGCCAGCACAGCAGCTGCCGGTTCCAACAGACTGGAGTGGAAAGGAGCCGATACAGGCAGCACCAAGGCACGCTTGGCACCGGCTTCTTTAGCCAGCGCACATGCACGATCTACCGCTTCCACATTCCCGGCTATCACAACCTGAGCAGGCGCATTGTAGTTAACAGCCTGAACAATCTGCTGTCCCTCAGAGGCACGAGCACACACATCGCGCACTTGATCGTCATCCAGACCCAGCACGGCAGCCATGGTACCGACACCCACAGGTACGGCAGCTTGCATGGCATCGGCACGGATGCGAACCAGCGGAACTGCTTGTTCCAGGCTCAGAGCACCGGCAGCAGTCAGGGCCGAGTATTCACCCAGGCTATGACCGGCCATCACGGCAGGAGCGGCGCCACCGGCCTGAATCCAGGCCCGATACATGGCCACGGCGCTAGCCAGCATGACAGGTTGAGTATTGGTAGTCAGGCTCAGAGCCTCGGCAGGCCCTTGTGCCATCAACTGAGCCAGGTCCTGGCCCAGCGACTGGCTGGCTTGTGCAATGGCTTGCTGTACGACAGCAGACTCGGCCCAGGCATCGAGCATGCCTACGGACTGCGAGCCTTGTCCTGGAAAGACAAACGCAATTTTCATGGTAGAAAAACCCAAAGAGATGAGGCGGTAATCCGGATCGCGCTACTTAGCAGCAGACCAGCACCGAACCCCAGGTAAAGCCGCCACCCACGCCTTGCAACAGCGCCAGATCACCGGCACGGATACGACCATCCCGGCGAGCGGCATTCAGGGCCAAAGGTACACTGGCTGCCGAGGTGTTGGCATGTTGATCAACCGTGATAACCACCTTCTCGGAGGGGATACCCAGCTTACGACCTAGAAAATTGATGATACGAACGTTGGCCTGGTGCGGCACCAGCCAATCGATATCGGCCAGAGAGACGCCAGCCTGTTCGCAGACTTGATTGGCCGAAGCGGCCAGAGAAGTGACAGCCAGCTTGAACACAGCCTGACCATCCATACGCAGGAAGGGATCGCCCACTACCTGACCGTGCGAGACATTGCCGGCCGCGCACAAAATACCCATTTGACTGCCATCCGCATTGAGCTGGGCAGCCAGAACACCGGGTTCATCGCTGGCTTGCAGAACCACAGCGCCCGCACCGTCGCCAAACAGGACGCAGGTAGAGCGGTCGTTCCAGTCCAGGATGCTGGAGAACACTTCGGCACCGATGACCAGCGCATTGCGCGCACGGCCGGCCTTGATCATGGCGTCGGCAGTCGTCAGTGCATAGACAAAGCCGCTGCACACCGCTTGTACGTCGTACGCGGCAGCGCCCTTGTTACCCAATTCGGCCTGCACCAGACACGCGGTGCTGGGGAAAACGTAATCGGGAGTGGAAGTAGCCACCACAATCAGGTCCAGATCCTGGGCAGCAATGCCCGCATCTTCCAGCGCCTGACGCGCGGCCTGGGTTGCCAAGTGGCTGGTACGGACACCGGGATCGGCAAGATGACGCTGGTGAATACCGGTACGCTCGACAATCCACTGATCGGAGGTTTCGATACCCTTTTGAGCCAGCTCCACCGCTAGATCATCGTTAGACACAATCCGAGGAGGCAGGTAGCCGCCTGTACCGATAATCTTGGCAAATATCGTCATTTTATGTTCCCGATCAAGCCCGTTCTTATGAGGACGAGGGCTCTGAAGTATGGCGTGTATCTGGTTCGCCGCTTTGCTCTTCATGCAAGTTCACACTTTGCATGATGCGTTCGACTGCCTGGCTGGTACCGCTGAGCAGACCATTGAGCACCGCACCGCGGGCCCGTTGCAAAGCATAACCGAAAGCGTAGGCATCGGCAGAACCATGACTCTTGATAACAATACCGCGTAAACCCAAAAGGGCCGCACCGTTATGACGGCGATTATCCACCCTGTCGCGGAAACGATTCAAGACAGGACGAGCCAGCAAAGCGGACACTTTGCTCAATGGGTCACGGGTAAATTCGTCGCGCAGCATACTGCCGACCATCTTGGCCAGCCCTTCAATGGATTTAAGGACCACATTGCCCACGAAACCGTCGCACACGACCACGTTGACGGTACCTTTGCAGATATCGTCACCTTCTACGTTGCCGTAAAAATTCAGTCCGCTGGAGCGCAACAGTTCAGCCGCCTTTTTGACGACCTCGTTGCCTTTGATGACCTCTTCCCCAATATTGAGCAGACCCACGGTGGGACGCTCATGACGATCCACAATACTGGCCAGAGCAGATCCCATAATGGCGAACTGCAGCAGGTGTTCTGCGGAGCAATCCACATTGGCACCCAGATCCAGCATGATCGTGGCCCCGCCCTTTTGGTTCGGGATGGACGTGGCAATGGCTGGGCGATCAATCCCATCCAGAGTTTTGAGTACGTAGCGCGAAATTGCCATCCATGCGCCGGTATTGCCCGCAGAAATGCAGGCATCAGCCACCCCGTCCTTGACGGACTGGGCAGCCACTCGCATGGAGGAGTCTTTTTTGCGGCGCAGGGCCACCTCGACCGAATCGGCCATGGTGACAACTTCGGATGCGGGAAGAATGTCGTACCAGGAGGTATCGACATTACCTTGCGCACGCAATGTTTGCTCGATGGCCTGAGGCTCGCCAACCAATAAGCAGTGCACATCCGGATAGCGCTTGGCAAAAAGCAGCGCTGCAGGGACAGTGACGGATAAACCGATATCGCCGCCCATGCAATCGATGGCAATACGTATTTTTTTGTTAGACATCAAGCATGCAACCTATGTTGCTTGCAACGACAAAGAGACTATTACTCGTCGTTCTTTGTTTTCAGCACTTTACGGCCACGGTAGATGCCGTTAGGGCTGATGTGGTGACGCAGGTGCAGTTCGCCAGTCGTAGGCTCGATAGCCGTCGAAGGACCAGTAAGCGCGTCGTGCGAACGACGCATGTTACGCCGGGACGGGCTCTTTTTATTCTGCTGAACAGCCATGATGACTCCTGTAGATGGACAACCCCGAATAAATGGGTGCAGCCCGAAAAAATTAACGAATTAGTAACAAACAATCAAGACTTCTTGAGCGAGCCCAATACGGCAAACGGGGACGGCCGCTCAAAGGCGGACTCATCCAGGTCGTCAGACTTGGCTTCCATGGACAGCGACTGCGCGTCGGGACAAACCTCATGGCGCGGCACATAAGGCACGCTAAGAATCAGCTCGTCCTCGACCAGTCCCAGGACATCCAACTGGCCTTCACACAAGATGCGATCAGGACCTTCCGTATCGTCATCATCCAGCTCAAGTTCGTCCTCGGTTGCCACAATCTGTACTTCGTTGGAAATATCGATGGGCCACTCAAAAGGCTTCACACAGCGCTGGCATTCCAAAATGACACTACCTTTGGCCTGCACATGCACAAAACGACGCCGGGCAGAATCTTCCCGACCCGACACACTCCAGTCAATGCGCAAATCGCCTTGAACGGGCAAATCGGATACCAGACGAGACAAATTTTCCACCAGCACCTGACCCGACATTTCCTGAGGGGCACGGGCTAGATTCAAGGTGTCGATATACTGTGTCGTCATAAGTATGCTTAGGGCATCAAACCACGGTTTTACCAGGATCTGGAACCGCTTGTTTGTTCTGCTTTATTTGTCGCTTTCGCTTGTTTGCTGCTTGCTTGTTTCACTGCCTTGGTATCGCTTGGGGGCTCTACCACTTTTTCTTGTACTGCTTTTTTTCCTGCCCCTCGGTATTGAAGCATGTAAAGCGCAGCCGGCAAACCGCCAAGCCAGCCCACAACCATTTCAATAACGAAGAAAACATTAGATAATACCGTGCTAAGCACAAGGCAGTCAAACCAAAGCACAGCTAAAACACACTATGCGTCTCATCCTTGCATCAAGCTCAGTCTATCGCCGCGCTATGTTAGCGCGTTTGGGCTTGCCTTTCACCTGCCAGTCTCCTGACATTGATGAAACCCCACTTCCCGCAGAGGCTCCCGCCCAGCTCAGCCTGCGTCTGGCGCGTGAAAAAGCGGCCCGTATCAGCCAGCTGAACCCAGGCGCGCTCGTGATCGGCTCCGATCAGGTCGCCACATCGGGCCAGGACGCTATTGGCAAGCCTGGCGACCATGCCGGTGCGCAGAAACAACTGCGTCGCCTGAGCGGTCAAGACATCGATTTCCATAGCGCTTTATGCGTGACGGATGGCCAGGAATTTCTGTGCAGCGATATTGTTACCAATTGTCGTTTTCGCGCATTGAGTGATGAAGAAATCGAGCACTATTTGCTGCAGGAAAAACCGTATGACACCGCTGGCAGCGCCAAGGCCGAAAGCCTGGGTATTGCCCTGATGGAGTCCATGCGCTCGGACGACCCAACCGCTATCATTGGCCTGCCGCTGATCGAGCTGTGCACCATGCTGCGTCACTTTGGCTTGAACCCCTTGCGCCCCACCCTTTTGCCCCCTTCCGTTTAGGACTGATACGCCATGCCCCAAGCCGCCCCTTTGCACCTGATCCCCGTAGGCTTAAGTGAGAGCCCGATCAGCGGCTGGCTACCCGCCGACGTCAAGGCTTTGACGCGCGAACTGACCGTCTTTATTGCCGAGAACGCCAAAACCGCCCGCGCCTTCCTGAAACTGGTTGAGCCCGTGGTACCTCTGCAAGAAATCACTATTCACACGCTGGACAAGCGCGGCAATAAACCCGGTGAAATGCGTGAGTGGTTGAAAACAGCCCTGCAAGGTCAAGCCATTGGTCTGGTATCGGAAGCTGGCTGCCCCGCCGTCGCCGACCCCGGTGCGCTGGTGGTTGCCATGGCCCACGAAATGAAGATCCCCGTGCGCCCTCACGTTGGCCCCTCTTCCATTTTGCTGAGCCTGATGGCCAGCGGCCTGGACGGTCAGCAGTTTGTATTCCACGGCTATGCGCCCGTGGATGGCGGCGCACGCGCCAAGCAGCTCAAACAATGGGAAAGCCAGTCACAAACCCTGAAGCAAACCCAGATCCTGATCGAAACACCTTATCGCAATCAGGCCATGTACAGCACCTTGCTGCAGTCCCTCAAGCCCACAACACGCTTGTGCCTGGCTCGTGACCTGACAGGTACGCGTGAATTGATCCAGACTGCCACAATTGAACAATGGCGCGAGCGCCAGCCGCCTGCCCTGGACAAAACCCCCTGCATTTTCCTGTTTCTGGCTGGTCGTTAAGATGAAATCCCTGTCTTTTCTTACACCCGTCTTGAAGCGCAGCGTTCAGATTGGCGTACTTAGCCTGACGGCCTTATTGGCGGCCTGTGGCAGTAGCGGTCCCTTCAAACTTGATGACAGCTATAGCGCTCAGGGCCAGAACAGCCGAGTGCGTTATCTGGTCATGCACTACACCGCTGGCGACCACGCCACCTCCTTGAAGGTGCTGACGCAGCGTGATGTCAGCGCCCATTACCTGGTCAGCGACGAGCGCCGTCCCACTGTCTACCGTCTGGTTCCAGAGGAACGCCGCGCCTGGCATGCAGGTCTGGGCTCCTGGTACGGTTTCACAGACCTGAATACCGGCTCTATCGGCATCGAAATCGTTAATATGGGCCGCTTGGCAGATGGTCGCTGGGCTCCGTATACGTCCGGGCAGATTGAAGCAATCAAAGCACTGTTGAAAGACCTGGCTCAGCGCCATGGCGTGTCTGCCCGCAATATTATTGGCCACAGCGATGTTGCCCCACAACGCAAGCTGGACCCCGGCCCTCATTTCCCCTGGAAGGAACTGGCCCAAGCAGGCATAGGCCGCTGGTACAAGGAATCACAGGCCCGAGCACTGCAGGCGCAGTACGCCACGCGTCCCCTGCCCTCTGCCGCTCAAACCCAGGCCTTGCTGCGCAAAGCAGGCTACGAAACGCCTGACAGCGGCGTGTTCGACAAGGCCACACAAAACGTGATCGCCGCCTTCCAGATGCACTACCGCCCAGCCCGCTACGACGGCACTTTGGATGCCGAAACAGCTGCCATTCTGCAAAGTCTGGATTGATAAAAAAACAGGTAATGGGCTTATGCTCATTACCTGTTTTTCTTAGTGCGCTGTCTTATTCAATACGGGCCAGCGGCGCAAAACCAGCAAGCCCACCAGAACCAAACCATAGACATAAACTTCCACCACATCATTTTTACCAGTACGAATCAGGTAAAAGTGCAGGATGGAAAGGACCGCCGCCAAATACACGGTTTGATGCAAGCGGCTCCAGCCACGACCCAAACGTTTCTGCCAGCCATGCGTGGAGGTCAGGGTCAGGGCCAATAAAATCAGCACAGCCACCACCCCGATCGCAATCAAGGGCCGCTGCATCACGTCCTGCCACATGGACAGCCAGTCGCCCGAGCGATCCCACCAGGCCCAGGCCAAGGTATGCAAAGCTGCATAAAAAAAACTGAACAAGCCCAACATGCGGCGCCAACGCACCAAGGCGGGCTGAGCCAGCAAACGCCTTACAGGACTTAAAGCCAGGGTCAGCAGCAAGAGTACCAAGGCCCAGATCCCACTGGATCGGGTCAAAAATTCAGCTGGATTGGCACTTAGGCCATTGTTGAAACCCAACCATACCCAGCGCCCCAAGGGAAACAAGCCCAGCAAGAATACCAAGGGCTTGAGCCTATCCAACTGCGCAGCCTTCCAGGTACTCATCAGTAGTAACGCCTTAAGTCCATATCGGCATACAGACCTGCCACGTCTTCGGCATAGCCGTTAAAAGGCAAAGTCGGCTTTTTGGTGGCGAAGAATCCCGAACCGATGACACGTTCAGTGGCCTGGCTCCAGCGGGGATGCGGCACTTCCGGGTTCACATTGGCGTAAAAGCCATACTCATGCGGAGCCACCTTCATCCAGCTGGACTCGGGCATGGTGTCCGTCAAGGTGATGCGCACCAAAGACTTGGCCGATTTGAACCCATACTTCCACGGCACGATAAGCCGCACCGGCGCTCCATTCTGAACAGGCAGGCTTTTTCCGTACAGACCGGTAGCCAGCAGAGTCAAAGGATGCATGGCCTCGTCCAACCGTAGCGCCTCCACATAGGGCCAGGCCAAGATACGAGAGCGTAGACCCGGCATGGTTTCCGGGTCCGCCGCTGTTTCAAACCGAACAAAGCGGGCCGAGCCCTGGGGCGACGCCTGCTTTAGCAAGGCCGACAAGGAATAGCCCACCCAGGGCACCACCATGGACCAAGCTTCAACACAACGCAGACGATAAATACGCTCTTCCAAAGGGGCCAGCTTCAATATCTGGTCCATATCCAAGGTAAGCGGCTTGTTCACCAAACCGTCAATCTGCAAAGTCCAGGGTTCAGTCTTGAATTTCCCCGAATGGCGGGCAGGATCTTCCTTGCCCGTGCCAAATTCGTAGAAATTATTGTAGGAGGTGACATCGGACTCGCTGGTGGGCATATCGTCCAGTTTCCAGCGCTGGGAAGGCGTGAACGACAAGTCCTGCCCTACCGGGACCGCCTGAGCCCGACCCGGCAAGCTGGCCGCCAAGGCCAAGGCGCCGGGAGCCTGCAAAAGCAGGCGGCGGCGCGCCCGCCAGACCGACTCGTCGGTAATTTCAGAGGGACGTATGGGCTGCGAACGTGATTTGAACATCTCCATCTCCTGAACCTGTCTGGCAAGATGGTCGTCAAACCGGCTTGCCGCCTATTAAATCCGTGCCAATACCCAATCGCGCATTTGCGCCACATTATCAACCATGACCGTGGGCTCAGCCTTTGCCAGGGTTTGAGGATCATGCGCGCCGTAAGTGACAGCCACGCTATCCATGCCCGCATTGGCCGCCATATGAATATCGTGCACGGTGTCGCCCACCATCAAGACCTGCTCGGGCTCCAACATCAATTCGGCCAGCAATTGATGCAGCATTTCCGGGTCCGGCTTGCTGCGGGTTTCATCTGCACAACGGGTAGCATCAAAAAAAGTGCTGAGATTGACCTGCTGCAGCACTCTATCCAAACCTTGACGACTTTTACCCGTTGCCACTCCTAAGGCAATCTGGCGGCCACGAAGTTCACCCATGAAAGGCAAAATTCCGTCAAATAACTTGATATGCGGGTCACGCTGCATAAAGTGATGACGATAACGCTCCAGAAACAGCGGCATCTGCTCGGCAGTCAAATCCGGCACAGCGCGATACAAGGCGCTTTCCAGCGACAAACCAATAACCCAGCTGGCTTGCTGAATCGAGGGCACAGGCAATTGCAGATCCGCACTGGCCAACTGAATAGAACTGGCAATTGAGTACGTCGAATCCATAACTGTGCCGTCCCAATCAAACAGAACGGCGGCGTAACGCGTCATAACTACTTCTCCAAACGCTCAAGAACGGCCTGACAGGCAGCCGGCAAGGCGGCCTCCAGAACCAGAGGCTGTCCGGTGACAGGATGATTGAACTCCAGGCGCCCCGAATGCAGGAACATGCGCTTGAAGCCCTGGCGGGCGAATTGATCGCGAATGGCATCGTCGCCATACTTGTCGTCGCCCACAATCGGAAAGCCCGAATGGGCCAAATGAACCCGGATCTGGTGAGTGCGGCCGGTTTTCAGCTCCGCCTGTACCAAAGTAAAGCGACCAAAACGGCGCTGCATGGTGATGATGGTATGCGCAGGCTTGCCTGTGGGGTCAACCTTGACGCGCCGCTCCCCGCTTTCGGTCAGCCAGCGCAGCAAGGGGAAACGGATATGCTGGCGATCGTTCACCCAATCGCCCTGCACCAGCGCCCAATAAAATTTGCGAGCACGGATTTCGCGGAACATATCGTGCAAACCAACCAGGGCAGCACGACGCTTGGCGATAATCAGCAAACCGGAGGTATCCCGGTCCAGACGGTGGGCCAGCTCCAGAAAGGGCTCCTGAGGACGGGCAGCACGCAACTGCTCGATGACACCAAAAGACACACCACTGCCACCATGCACGGCAACACCGGCAGGCTTGTCGATGACCATCAGGTGCTCGTCCTCGAACACCACCGGGAAAACGGCAGCGGGAACATGACGCGGCTGCTCGGGCTCGGGCAGGCGCAGCGGCGGAATCCGCACCATATCGCCGTCCTGCAAACGATAGTCACTGCTGATACGGCCTTTATTCACGCGCACCTGACCGCCACGGATCGCTTTGTAAATGTGGCTTTTTGGCACCCCTTTACATTCACGTAACAAAAAATTATCTATACGCTGACCTGCCCGCGTTTCATCAATGCGTAATATTCGCACTTGAGGGGCTGATCTTTGTGATTCATGAGGTTTGCACATAACAAAAAGGGGCATATAATCGCTTCAGCCTATGGAAGCTGAGACTGGGTCCAGCGTAGAGATGCAAAGGGTGCGTCTCCGTTGGATGACCAAGGACTGATAATTGTATCCTTGAGTTCCAGCTTCCGGGTCATAAGGTCGCCGGGGTGAGTCCGAAATAGCGAAAGTCGTGTGGCAAGAAGGCCCGCTTTCCAAGAGATGTTTTCCTCCCGCGTGCGGCGCTGAATTCCTGCACAGATTGTCCCGCTCTTTTGCACCAGCCGCATGATTTATGCGGCTGCCGTTCCCCCAGCAATTTTATATTCGTCAAACACACACCGTGACTCTGACCCCCCTGCTGATTGAACTTCGCGCTTTGGCGCGACTCGTGCCTCCCAGACTATAAGCCGGTAGGCCGATTTTGCCTGCCTGCACCAAACTGATGCAGCTATAGCGCTACACACCTGTGACCCGCGGTCGTGCGCCGATATTTCGGTGCTCCATGACAACGGAGATCCACACTCATGAAACGCATGTTGTTCAATGCGACGCATCAAGAAGAACTACGCGTCGCCATTGTCGACGGTCAAAAACTGATTGACCTCGACATCGAAACAGCCGGGCGCGAACAGCGCAAAGGCAATATCTACAAAGGGGTCATCACCCGCATCGAACCCGGCCTGGAAGCCTGCTTCGTCAGCTACGGTGAAGAGCGTCACGGCTTTCTGCCATTCAAGGAAGTAGCTCGCAGCTACTTCAAGGAAGGGGTTGATGTACGCAGCGCCCGCATCCAGGACGCCCTGGTTGAAGGCCAGGAACTGATCATCCAGGTTGAAAAAGAAGAGCGTGGCAACAAGGGCGCTGCCCTGACCACCTTCATTTCCCTGGCAGGCCGCTATCTGGTTCTGATGCCCAACAACCCCCGTGGGGGTGGCGTATCGCGCCGCGTTGAAGGCGAAGACCGCCAGGAACTGCGCGAAGCCATGGACCAGCTGGACATCCCGCAGGGCATGAGCATCATCGCCCGCACCGCAGGTATCGGCCGCAGCGTCGAAGAGCTGCAGTGGGACCTGAACTACCTGATGCAGTTGTGGACCGCCATTGACGGCGCTGCCCGCGACAATGCAGCTCCTATCCTGATTTATCTGGAATCCAGCCTGGTTATCCGGGCCATCCGCGATTACTTCTCGCCCGATATTGGCGAAATCCTGATCGACACGGACGAGATTCACGAGCAGGCCGCCGCTTTCATGAGCGTGGTCATGCCCGACAATCTGCATCGCGTAAAGATGTACCGCGATGACATCCCGCTGTTCTCGCGCTTTCAGATCGAACACCAGATCGAAACCGCCTACTCGCGTACCGTGCAATTGCCTTCGGGCGGTGCTGTCGTTATCGACCACACCGAGGCCCTGGTTGCCATTGACGTGAACTCGGCTCGCTCCACGCGTGGTGCCGACATTGAAGAAACTGCCCTGCGCACCAACCAGGAAGCCGCTGACGAAGTGGCCCGCCAGTTGCGTTTGCGTGACTTGGGTGGCCTGATTGTTATCGACTTTATCGATATGGAAGACAGCAAGAACCAGCGTGCTGTCGAACAACGCCTGCGTGATGCCCTGCACCTGGACCGTGCTCGCGTCCAGATGGGCAAGATCTCGCGCTTTGGTCTGATGGAACTGTCCCGTCAGCGCCTGCGCCCTGCCCTGAACGAAGGCTCCCACATTACTTGCCCACGATGCACCGGCACTGGCGTGATACGCGATGCCGAATCCAGCGCTCTGCATGTACTGCGTCTGCTGCAAGAAGAAGCCATGAAAGAAGGCACAGCCGCCCTGCACGCTCAGGTGCCGGTGGATGTGGCTACCTTCCTGCTGAACGAAAAACGCGCTGACATCACCAAGATCGAATCGCGCCTGAACATTGCCCTGATCCTGATTCCGAACAAGAATCTGGAAACCCCGCACCACATCATCGAGCGCCTGCGCCACGACGACCCACGCCTGGATGAACTGCGCAGCAGCTACGAGCTGGTCCAGCAGCCTGAGCAGCAAGACAGCTTGGTGCCGCACCGCAGCCACGAAATCAAGCCTCGTCCAGAAGCCCTGGTCAAGAGCACCACACCGGCCCAGCCAGCTCCCATGAGCAAGCCTGCTGCCGCCGCAGCCGCCAGCGCCGCTGCTAGCGACAACAAACCCGGCCTGCTCAAGCGCCTGCTGAACTGGTTGTCCGGCGCACCTGCCGAACCCGTGGCCGAGACCACCAAATCCGAAGGCAGCAAATCGTCCTCTGGCCGCCGCCAAGGTCGTCCCGGCCAATCCAATAGTGGCCGTGGCCAAGGTGGTCGTGGCCGTCGCCAGTCCAACCGCCCGGAAGCGGCTCAGGAAGAAAAAGCCAGCACGGAAAGCACCGGGGGTAATACCCGTGGTCGCCGCCGTAACGCCTCAGCAGGTAACGAATCTGCTCTGGAAACTCCACAAAGCGCCAACACGACGCCCGCCACTGCCGACGAAGGCAGCAGCAACAGCCGCAACCCACGTAACCGCCGTGGCCGTGGCCGTCAACGCCGTGAAGAAGGCAGCACAGAAAACGTCGAGCTGAACAAAGACGTCGCCAGCACAGAAGCCCAGCCCGAACAGGCTGCTGCCGCAGTGGCCAGCGTGGCCGCAGTGGCTGCCGTGGCCGCCACCAAGCAAGAAGCGCAAAACCGCGCTGAACAGCTGGCCGAGGCCGACAGCGCTGATACCAGCGACAACTCGGATGCCGAAACCGACGAGAACAGCGAAAACGGCGCTCTGGACCCAGAGCGCAAACGTCGCCGTCGTCGTAGCCGTCGTGGTCGTCGCAATACCGACGCCAACGCCGTAGCCGAGAACGAAGAGAACAACGAAGAAGGCAATACCAGCGCCTACGTTGCTCACGAAACACCTAGCTTCAACCCCGCTGCCCTGGATGCCCAGGAACAAGCTGCCGCCCAAACCGCAGCAGCCGAGCCTGAACAGCCACAAGCAGCCGTAGAGGCACCTGCAGCCCAAGAAGCCGCTCCTGTCGCCGTAGAGGCCTCTGAAGAAGCTCCTGCCGCTGCTCAAGCCGCACAACAAGCTGAAGAAGTCGCTACGACCCCGGTAAACGCTGTTGAAACCGCTCCAGCCCAGGAAGAAGTAGCCACTCCAGCCGTTCAGGCCGAAGTTGCTCCAGAAGCTCCAGCCGCAGAAGAAACCGTTGCTCCTGTGCAAGCAGAAGCTGCCGCCGAACCTGCCAAAGCAGAAGTGACCGAAGCTCAAGCTGAAGCTGTAGAAACAGCCGCAGCGCCCGCAGAAACGCAAGCCGCAGCAGAAACCCCAGCCGTTGAAGCCGCTCCAGTGGAAACTGCAGCCGTAGAAACCGCTACTGCCCAGGAAGAAGTTGCTGCTCCAGCCGCTCAGGCCGAGGTAGCGCCAGAAGCTCCTGCCGCTGAAGAAGCTGTTGCTCCTGCGCAAGCAGAAGTTGCTGCCGAACCAGCCAAAGCAGAAGCCACCGAAGCTCAAGCTGAAGCCGTTGAGACAACTGCTACTCCCGCAGAAGCACAACCTGCAGTTGAAGCCCCGGCCGTTGAAGCCACTCCAGTGGAAACCACAGCCGTTGAGACTCGCGTTGAGACTCAAACGACTGCTGCTGCAAAAGCCCCTGCTGCCGAACAAGCACAGAAGCCCGCAGCCGCCCCTCTGGAAGCCGTGCTGAACGCAGCGGGCATCGAACTGGTGGAAACCGTTCGCTCGACAACACAGGACGACTACCAGCCCGCACCAGTGCGCCTGGGTCGCCCACGCAAGCAACGTGCTGCAGAAACCGAGAACAGCGAGCCGCTGCAACAGGTCGAAACGCAGTAAACAGCAAGACTAAAAACGCCGCCCTTTGGGGCGGCGTTTTTTTTCCTCTCGTATCCATAAAGAGCAGCCATCTAGGCTCCTTCTCCCTCTTCTTGAGCCCTCTGCGATATTCCTTTTTTCTTGGTGTGGGGAGTACGACTCTGGGGCGAGTCAGGGACTTGGCCGCGGGCTATTGAACAATCCAGGGTGCAAGCCCAGTGCTGTTCGAGCCAGACGCTTGTACTTGGTCCGGGGGACCAAGTACCTGGCGAGTTCACTGGGCGCCTGGATTGTTCAATAGCCAAGGGTACCCGTGCGCAGCACGGGCCAAGGCCCCGCCCCAGAGTCGTACTCCCCACACCAAGAAAACCAAGCCAATCTCACCCTGAGGTCTCCACCCAGAAGCCTATGCTTCAATAACACAAACCTCTCTACCCAAAAAAACAGCAGCCCAAAAAAAACGCCACCTAAACCCAGGTGGCGTTCTTCTTTAGCAATTCCTTGGCAATCAAGAATGCCGCGACACAGCCTCAGCAGGCTGACGAGTCAGCAAAGCCAGCAACTCGGCCAGCTCACGCTGCAGCTCGCGACGATCAACCACCATATCGATAGCGCCCTTCTCCAGCAAGAACTCGGCACGCTGGAAGCCTTCGGGCAGTTTCTCGCGCACAGTCTGCTCAATCACGCGAGGACCGGCAAAACCAATCAAGGCATTAGGCTCGGCAATCACCACATCGCCCATAAAAGCGAAACTGGCCGACACACCACCCATGGTGGGGTCAGTCAAAATGCTGATAAACGGCAAACCCGCATCCGACAATTCAGCCAAAATAGCCGTCGTCTTGGCCATCTGCATCAGAGAGAACAAGCTCTCCTGCATACGCGCACCACCCGAAGCGGCCACGCAAATAAAAGGACTGCGGTTGGCAATAGCCGCCTGCACACCACGTGTGAAACGCTCGCCCACCACGGAACCCATGGAACCGGCCATGTATTCAAACTCGAAGCAGGCCACCACGGCAGGCACAGACAAAATCGTGCCGCTCATGACCACCATGGCTTCAGTTTCGCCCGTCTGCTTGGCCGCCTCGGAAACGCGCTCGGTGTACTTGCGCGAATCGCGGAACTTCAAGGGGTCCATAGGACGGGTGTTGGAACCAATCTCGGTCTGGCCTTCGGGGTCCAGCAAGGACTTGATCCGGGCACGAGCACCAATGCGCATGTGATGGCTGCATTTGGGGCAGACATTCAAGGTGGCCTGGAGATCTTCCTTGTAGAGCACAGACTCACACGACGGACATTTCACCCACAGCCCTTCGGGAACGCGACGGCTGCTTTCGGGGTTACGGTTAATTCGCGGCGGGAGTATTTTCTCGATCCAGCTCATTGTTAGATCCTGTTTTCGCCTGGCCGGCACCCGGCCCACCAAGCTCTTTATTCTGAAAAAAAGCGCCTGTTCCTAAAGAACAGGCAGATGATTCTATACGCGGAATAGGTATTTAGGCTAATTATCCAGTGCCTGACGTATCTGTGCGAGCCATTGGCTGGCTGCTGCAACCGCAGCCGCATCCATATCCTTTTGCTCTTTGCCAGCGTTCTCCTGCACAGCCTGTTCCATGGTCTGGATCAGCTTGGAGCCAATGACAACTGCGTCCGCGCTACGGGAAATGGCTTTGGCGCTTTGCGCGTCCCGAATCCCGAAACCCACTCCGACCGGAATTTTGACGTGCTGACGAATACGCTGCAAGTGGTGTTCCACATCAGCCACATCAATCTGGGCCGAACCGGTCACACCTTTCAGGGACACATAATACACATAGCCCTGCGCCAAAGCGGCTACCTTGGCAATACGCTCGTCCGTGGACGTGGGCGAGAGCAGGAAAATGGTATCCACGCCCTGCTCGGTCAGCAAACGGGTGAAATCCTCGGACTCCTCAGGTGGGTAGTCCACCGTCAGCACACCGTCCACACCCGCCTTGCCCGCCATGACGGCAAATTCAGCCTGACCGATACGCTCAATAGGATTGGCGTAACCCATCAGAACAACCGGCGTTTCCTCGTCGATCAAGCGAAACTGCTGCACAATCTCCAGCACTTTACGCAAGCCCACACCACGGCTGATGGCACGTTCAGCCGCTTGCTGAATCACCGGGCCATCGGCAGTGGGATCAGAAAACGGTACACCCAATTCAATGACATCTGCCCCGGCCTGACGCAAGGCATGCATCAAGGCCACGGTAGCAGGCACCGAAGGGTCTCCGGCCGTAATATAAGGCACCAGGGCACAGCGCCCGTTCAAACCTTCAAACGTCTTTTTCAGACGCACATTACTCGACATATCCGTTCCCGATTGCTTACAGAGTCAAGCCGCCGTACTCGGCGACCGTGTGCATGTCCTTATCACCGCGACCAGACAAACTGACCAGGATGATTTTATCCTTGGGCAAAGTCGGGGCAATGCGAGCCGCATGGGCCAGCGCGTGCGAGGACTCCAGCGCGGGCATGATGCCTTCGATGCGGCAGCAATCGTGAAACGCTTTCAGGGCGTCTTCATCGGTGCAGGTGGCGTATTGCGCACGGCCACAATCTTTCAGCCAGGCGTGCTCGGGACCCACACCGGGGTAATCCAGGCCAGCCGACACCGAGTGCGTAGGCATGACGTTACCGTCATCGTCCTGCAGCACATAGGTACGGTTACCGTGCAGCACACCCACCATGCCCTTGTTCAGGGAAGCCGAGTGCTCCAGCGTATCCAGACCGCGGCCAGCCGCTTCCACTCCGATCAGCTCCACATCCTTGTGCTCGATGTAGGGGTAGAAAATGCCCATGGCATTGGAACCACCGCCCACCGACGCCAAAACGTAGTCCGGCTGACGACCGGCGTCCTGAGGCATTTGCTCCACGCACTCGTCACCGATCACGCATTGGAAGTCGCGCACCATCATCGGGTAAGGATGAGGACCAGCCACCGTGCCAATAATGTAGAAGGTATTGCTGATATTGGTGACCCAGTCGCGCATGGCTTCGTTCAGCGCGTCTTTCAGCGTGCGCGAACCGGATTCCACAGGAACGACCGTCGCACCCAGCAACTTCATGCGGTACACATTGGAAGCCTGACGGCGTACGTCTTCGCTACCCATGTAGACCACACACTCCAGACCATAGCGGGCGGCGACCGTAGCCGTTGCCACGCCGTGCTGGCCTGCACCGGTTTCAGCAATAATGCGTGGCTTGCCCATGCGGCGAGCCAGCAGAATCTGACCGATACAGTTGTTGATCTTGTGTGCGCCAGTGTGATTGAGATCTTCGCGCTTGAACCAGATCTGAGCTCCACCTAGTTGCTCCGACCATCGACGGGCATGGTACACGGGGCTGGGACGACCGACAAAATGCTTGAGTTCGTAGTGAAACTCGCGCAGAAACTCAGGATCGTTCCGATACTGTTCGTAGGCTGCTTTCAACTCGTCCAGGGCGTGGACCAGCGTTTCAGCGACAAACGAACCACCAAACTGACCAAAATGTCCATCCGGGTCGGGCAAGGTATAGGTTTTCAAAGCTCGCTCTCTTGATTGACAAGAACAATCGCGGGCACAACGCCCGCGAGGTTTAGGTTTACCGATTTTAGCAGTTCAGGACGAGTAGCGGCGGGCGCTGACGCCCGATAACTCGTTCAAGGCCGCTAAAGCCTTTTGAATTTGCTCGCCATCACGCACTTCAATAGTAAATATCATGCGCGTCAACGAGCGGCGACTCAAGGTGTTGATACCCGTTACGTTCAAACGCAGGCGGGCAAACACTTCCGAGAGATCACGCAAGAGGCTGGGATGCTCCTGAGCCTCAATGGCCAGATCCACGGGATACTGAGTATCCCCCGTATCGCCCCAATCGACGCTAATAGCCCTTTCAGGTTGTCGATCAGCCAGTTCCTGGTAGGACTTGCAGTCGGCACGGTGTATGGACACTCCCCGGCCACGAGTCACAAAACCGGCGATCAGATCAGGGGGTGCGGGACGGCAGCAACGGGCCAGCTGCGTCATTAGCGAATCCACACCCACCACCAGCACGCCGCTTTTCCCGGTCTTGGAAACACTTTCCCGGGCCGCATCAAACACACGCTGTACGGGTTCTTCCTCCTGCACATCCTCACGGAACAAGGCATCCACCTGACGCAGGCTGAACTCATCCTTGGCCACGGCAACATACAGGTCATCCGCCTTGGCAAAGCCCAGCTGTTGCGCCATCTGCTCCAGATTCACGGCCGTACGACCCAGCCGTTGCAACTCTTTTTCGACCATGCTCTGGCCTTGGGAGATGCGCTGCTGCAATTCAATCGCGTTGAACCAGGCGCGCACCTTGGAGCGCGAGCGTGGGCTGGCCAGAAAGCCCAACTGCACGTTCAGCCAGTCACGCGATGGACCGCCGGATTTGGCCGCCACAATCTCTACCGTCTGACCAGTCGACAAGCGCGTGGACAAAGGCACCATCTGCCCATCAACCCGCGCACCCCGGCAACGATGGCCCAGATCGGTATGCAGGTAGTAGGCAAAGTCCACCGGCGTCGCCCCCACAGGCAGCTCGATAACCCGAGCCTGCGGCGTCAGCACATAAATATGTTCGTCTTCCTGAGCCTTCAAAGGCCTGGCAACAGCCGGTTTCTTGCTGGCAACGGGCTCCACTACCTTTTCGGAAGCCGAATCTTTGCTGCTGTCCGCTTGCGGGGCAGGCTCGGTAGCGTTCGAGGTGGACGCCTCCCTGTCCCAGGCCAGCAATTGACGCATCCAGGCTATCTTTCTATCGTCCTCACCATCGGCCACCTGCTGTCCGCCTTGGGCTCCAGCCTCCTTGTAGCGCCAGTGGGCAGCCATCCCGTATTCCGCGAACTGGTGCATGTCGCGCGTGCGGATCTGAATTTCATAGCAGCGCCCCTGTGCATCCGCAATAACGGTATGCAGGGAACGGTAGCCATTGGGCTTGGGCCGGGAGATGTAATCGTCAAACTCCTCGGGCACCGGCGTCCACAGCGAATGCACCACCGCCAGGGTGTGGTAGCAGCTGCGCTCGTCATCAACAATGACACGCAAGGCGCGCAGATCAAACAGCTGATCGAAATCCAGATGCTTGTTGCGCATCTTGTTCCAGATACTGAAGATATGCTTGGGCCGGCCTGAAACCTCGGCCACGATATGCTCGCGTTTCAAGGCTGCTAGTAGTTGGTCGCGCACCTGACTGATCAGGGTTTCGCGCTCTACGCGCTTGTCTTCCAGCTTACTGGCAATATTCTTGTAGACCTCGGGATTCAGAAAGCGAAAGGCCAGATCTTCCATTTCCCACTTGATCTGCCAAATCCCCAAACGATTCGCCAAGGGCGTATAAAGCTCCAGCGTTTCACGCGCAAACTCGACCGGGCAGACGGTCTTGGACTGCCGATACCAGCGCAAGGACTGCAGGCGCGAAGCCAGACGCATCATCACAATGCGCAAGTCAGCGGCCATTGCCAGCAGCATCTTGCGCTTCATTTCCTTTTGATCGCCCCCGCCTGTCTGCTCCTTGGCCTGGCCGGTCAGCGAACCCAGACGGTACAAGGCGCGCGAGCCACGTACCAACGTCATGACTTCGGCACCAAAGGCTTTCTGAACCGGGTCTTGCTTGACCTCCGGCCCAGGAGCAGGAGTGACGGCCAACAAGGCGCTGGCACGGGTTTGAGCGTCCACACCCAAACCAGCCAAAATAAGCGCGACCTGAGCGCAATGGCTGTCCAAGGGTTCGCCGGTACTTCCGGCCAGATCCAGCAAAATAGGCCCCGCCCAGTCGGCAGCCGCCTGCAATAGCGTACGCCCTGCTTCATCCAGTCCGTGGCTGGCTTGCGCGAACCATTGAGGATTGAAGGCCGACTCGGCCATAGGGGGAGAAGCGGTGTGATTCATGTGGATTACGTCGATGTGGCCACTCAGCGCTGAAGTGGCTCTCTATACTGTAGACGCTAGTCTATCACCGCGAGTAAGAGCTTATGAGTCTGAACACATGCCGCCAGCTTCTGTTGATTTGGCACTCCCGTACCGGCGCCGCCCGTCAACTGGCCGAACAGGCCGAGGAAGGCGCGCTGCAGATACTCAAAGAACTGGGCGAGACAGAGCAGGTCTGTATCAAACGCTTGCATTGTGATCAGGTGCAAGCACAGGATTTGCGCGATTCCCACGCCTATTTGTTCTGCGCGCCCGAGAATCTGGGCAGTCTGAGCGGTACCATGAAAGAGTGTCTGGACCGGAACTACTACGAGGTGCTGGATCAACTCAACGGGCGTCCTTATTCCGCCCTGATCAGTGCGGGTAGCGACGGGCAAGGTGCGCAACGGCAACTGGAACGGATTTGTACGGGCTGGCGGCTGGAGCTGGCCGCCCCCATCCGTATCTTCAATTTTCACGCCCAGACGCCAGAAGCCATTCTGGCTCCCAAGACCTTGAGCGAAGAGCAAATTGCCCAAGCTCGGGAAGCCGGTGGGCATCTGGCAGCACTGCTGTGTCTATGAAAAAGCCCTTTGCGTGTGCAAAAGGCTTTGATTCAAACTTTTAGTGCTATAGCTTTATCGCTTTAAAACGATGCCGCCCGTCTGAAATCACGAGCATCACTGACTACGATGCCCTTAGCTCCCCTACCCAAGCAGCATTTGCCTCAAGCAGCAAGGACCTCAAGAAGGGAAGCCTCAAGCTCTAAGCCGGAGGCAGCTGAAAAACCTGCCGCAAGTAAGCCAGATACGCCGGATCATCACACATGGTCTTTTCAGGCGCATCCGAGACTTTCGCCACGGGCTGGCCATTGCAACGCACCATCTTCATAACAATCTGCAAGGGCTCATGGCCCAGGTCATTGGTCAGGTTGGTGCCAATCCCGAAAGACACCTTGCAGCGACCTGCAAAACGCAGGGCCAGCTCAATGGCTTTGGGTATGGTCAAACCGTCAGAGAACACCAAGGTCTTGGTACGTGGATCGGTACGGTTGGCCTGATAGTGCGCCAGCAAGCGCTCGCCCCAAATGAATGGGTCACCCGAGTCATGGCGAGCACCGTCAAACAGCTTGCAGAAGTACATGTCAAAGTCGCGCAGGAAGGCATCCATGCCGTAGACATCCGACAAGGCAATACCCAAGTCACCGCGATACTCTTTGGCCCACACTTCCAGAGCAAAAATCTGCGAGTCACGCAAACGGGGGCCCAGAGCCTGACAAGCCTGCAAGTATTCGTGGCCCATGGTGCCTAGCGGCGTCACCCCATACTTCATGGCCAACCAGACGTTGCTGGTGCCCGCAAAGTGCGGCTTCATCTGCTCGATCATGGTAGTGACCACTTCTTCGTGCCACTGCTTGGAAAAGCGGCGGCGCGTACCGTAGTCAGCTACACGAAAGTCGCTCAGGGCCGGATCATCCACCACCAGCCGCATCTTGGACTGCAGACGCTCGCGCCCTTCTGCCCATGGTGGCTGCGGACATTCGTTGCGAAAGTAAACCTCGTTCACAATGGCCAGCACCGGGATCTCGAACAGGATCGTGTGCAGCCAGGGCCCCTGAACCGAAATTTCGATCTCGCCGGGCACATCACCGGCCTGCACCTGAATGCAGCGCTCGGGCAGGTGGAACAGGCCCAGAAAATCGACGAAGTCGCTTTTGATAAAGCGCAGGCTACGCAAATAATCCAGCTCGGCGTCTGAAAAACGCAACTGGCACAGTGCGTGAATTTCCGCCCGAATCTCGTCCAGGTACTGGCTCAAATTAATATTGGGAGTACGGCACTTATAGCGATACTCCACGTGCGCAGCCGGGAAATGATGCAAAACAACCTGCATCATGGAAAACTTGTACAGGTCCGTATCAAGTAAAGAGGTAATGATCATCACAAACCTACCGATTTTGATTGCGCAACCATAGCACGGGCGCCAGTTCTTGCGTACAGCTATCTAGCAGGTGAGCTATTGCGCCATCTCAATAAGCAAGAAGCTGAATATTCGTTAAAATCGAAAGATTCGATTTAAATCCCATTTTTATCGTTCAGGCCCTGTGCGTTGTCGCGCACCCCATCCACGGCCCTTTGCCGTGACTGACCGCCTTAGCGATACCGCAGGAGTGTTACTGAAATGACCCACGTCGTCACCGAAAACTGTATCAAGTGCAAATTCACCGATTGTGTGGATGTGTGCCCCGTCGACTGTTTTCGTGAAGGCCCGAACTTTCTGGTGATTGACCCGGACGAGTGCATTGACTGCGCCGTCTGTATTCCCGAATGCCCGGCCAATGCCATTTTTGCTGAAGAAGATGTGCCGCAGGATCAAGTTCCCTTCATCGAACTGAACGCAGAACTGACGCCTATTTTTGCCAGCATCAACCGCTCCAAGAAACCGCTGGAAGATGCGGACGACTGGAACGGTGTGGAGAACAAACTACAGTATCTGGAGCGCTAAGCCCTTCGCTCGCTCTATAGAAGTCCGACCCGGTGGCTGCGTTCCTATCCAGCCACTCTTGCGCCCAATCTCGCCTTTTGATAAAAAAACTTGCCGCACTGCAGCAAGGGAAAATCCCAAGTACAGAGGAACGGTAAACGTCGTATTGTTTCCCACAGGAATAAGCATATACATTCCTCTGTATCAAATTAGGCAACACCAAGGCGCACACTATGCTTTACGATCTGCACGAACTTCAGCGGTCCTTTCTGGCCCCGCTGGCTGCCTTTACCGGCACCAGCTCCCAATGGTTCTCCAACCCATACAGTCCACTGGCCTACACGCCCCTGTCGCGCCAACTGGCGGCGGCCTCTGAACTGGTACACCGTATCGGCAAGGATTACGAAAAGCCAGCCTGGGGGCTGAACGAAACCCAGATCGACGGCCAGACCGTTGCCGTGCGCGAGGTCGAACACCTGAGCAAGCCCTTCTGCAAGTTGATCCACTTCGAGCGCGATCACCCCAAAGCCGCTCAGGACCCCACAATTTTGCTGGTAGCCCCTTTGTCCGGCCACCACGCCACCTTGCTGCGTGAAACCGTACGTGCGCTGTTGCCCGATCACTCCGTCTATGTCACCGACTGGATTGATGCCCGCATGGTGCCCCGTTCGGCCGGCCCCTTCCATCTGGACGATTACGTTCTGTATGTACAGGAGTTCATCCAGGCGCTGGGCTCGAAGGTGCACGTCATGTCGGTTTGCCAACCCACAGTGCCAGTACTGGCTGCCGTCTCGCTAATGGCGACCCGCCGCTCGGCCGTGATGCCGCGCAGCATGATCATGATGGGTGGTCCCATCGACACGCGTCAGTCGCCTACGGAGGTGAACCGTCTGGCCACGACCAAGTCCTACTCCTGGTTTGAAAACAATCTGATTCATCGCGTGCCCACCAAGTACCCCGGTGCTCACCGTCGCGTGTACCCCGGCTTTTTGCAGCATGCCGGCTTTGTGGCCATGAATCCGGATCGTCACGTCAGCTCGCACTACGACTTTTATCAGCACCTGATCAAGGGTGATGATGACGACGCACAAGCACACCGCCGTTTCTACGACGAATACAATGCCGTGCTGGATATGCCTGCCGAGTTCTATCTGGACACGATCCGCATTGTGTTCCAGGAGCACCGCCTGCCCAAGGGCCAATGGCACGTGCATGGCGAACAGGTGCGCCCACAAGATATTGATGGCGTAGCCTTGTTCACCATTGAGGGCGAACTGGACGATATTTCCGGCCAGGGCCAGACCCATTCGGCTCAAGCGCTGTGCGCAAAAATTGCCCCTGAACTCAAGCAACAATTCACCGCACCCAACTGTGGGCATTACGGGATTTTCTCCGGAAGTCGCTGGCGCACGCTGATCTGTCCTAAAATCAGGGACTTCATCCGTCAGCACAACTGATATTTAGCTCAGGCCGTTTCTGACGGGGCCAGTTGGCCCCGTTTTTGCATTCATGTCCGACACCTTAATACGGCGCATTGACGCCCTGCTCCCTCAAACCCAGTGCACCCGCTGTGGTTACGACGCCTGTCTGCCCTATGCCCAAGCCATCGCGCTTGAGGGCGAGGCCATCAACCGCTGCCCGCCAGGCGGGCAGGAAGGCGTACAAGCCCTGGCCGAGCTGCTGGGTCGTGAGGCCCTGCCCCTGGATCCGTCCTGTGGCGAATTCACCGGCCCCAGTCGGGCGGTGATTATCGAAGAACACTGTATTGGTTGCACCTTGTGCATCCAGGCCTGTCCGGTGGACGCCATTATTGGCGCCAACAAGCTGATGCATACCGTGCTGGCCGATCGCTGCACGGGCTGTGAGCTCTGTGTACCACCCTGTCCGGTGGACTGCATCAGCATGGTGCCCACCGACGACTGGAGCGCTGAACAGGCCGCTCAAGCACGCCTGGATACCGAACAGCGCCGGGAGCGCCTGCTGAATCGCCACAAGGAAAGCTCGGACCTGGCGGCCCGTACCCTGGCCAATAAACCCGTTCTGGCCAATGATGCCGATCAGGCTGATAAACGCGAGGCATCCATCGCCTCTGCCCTGGCTCGCGCCCGTGCCCGCCGTGCCAGCAAGACTGCAAGCGGAACCACACCATGAACGCTGCCAAGCGCTACGAGATTTTCAGTCGTTTTCAGGCTGCCAACCCCAAACCCACCACCGAACTGGAATACGCTGACACCTTTCAGCTGCTGATTGCCGTGATTTTGTCGGCCCAGGCCACTGATCGCTCCGTGAACCTGGCCACAGCCCGATTCTTTCCCGAGCATGGCACGCCCGAAGGAATTCTGGCCATGGGTGAAGAAGGCTTGCGCGAGGCCATCAAGACCATCGGTCTGTACAAGACCAAGGCCGCCAATGTCATCAAGACCTGTCAGATGCTGCTGGACTTGCATCAAGGCAAGGTTCCCTGTGATCGCGCCGCTCTGGAAGCGCTTCCCGGTGTAGGTCGCAAAACCGCCAACGTGGTCTTGAACACCGCGTTTGGCCTGCCCACCATTGCGGTAGACACACATATTTTCCGTGTAGCGAACCGCACCGGCATTGCGCCCGGCAAGAACGTGGTCGAAGTGGAAAAGAAGCTGGAGAAAGTCATACCCAAGCCTTTTTTGCTGGACGCCCACCACTGGCTGATTTTGCATGGCCGCTACATTTGTGTAGCCCGCAAGCCCAAGTGCCCCCAGTGCGGCATCTCGGATTTATGCGACTTCAAACCGAAAACCGTTAACACTTAAGTAACACATACCCGGTTTAACAACATTTGTTTACCAAACAGTGCATTAAACCGGACCATCCTATGACAAACCCGCATAGTTTTGCTTCGTCGGCGCTTCCATACTGAAACGCATGAAGGACTCTGCCTATAGTTTGCTGGCGATGGAATCACCGCGGTAAGAGGCAAAGGACGCGTAACGGGTTCCTGCGCCGACCAGCCAACGTACAGGCCCATATTGACGACTCACGACAAGGAGCGTTCTCATGACACGGGCTGCCCTGGATATTGAGAATCTGTACGCCTGGCACCGAGAGTTCCCGCTCTTGCGCGGTTTGAATTTGCAGGTCGCTTCCGGCGAAATCTGCACTGTCTTGAGCCGCAACCGGGCCGGCCGCAGCGCCATGCTACGCGCCATCGTGGGTTTAACGGATAGCCGCCGCGGCTCCATCCGTATCCAAGGCACCGAAGCCATTCACCTGAACCAGCATCAGCTGGCAGATCTGGGCGTGGGCTACAGCCCCTACGAACAAAGTATTTTTACCGGCTTGAGCTGCGAGGAAAATCTCCTGCTGCCACCTGCCATAGGCACAGCCCTGGGTGGTGGAATGTCGCTGGTACAAATCTATGAACTATTGCCCAGTCTGGAGCAGCGACGCCACCATATGGCTACCCACCTGTCTACTGGGGAACAAAAGATACTGGCGATTGCGCGCTTGCTGCGCACGGGTGTGAATCTGCTGCTTCTGGACAAGGTATCCGAGGGCTTGGCCCCGGTGCAGGCCCAGACACTGAGCAAGTTGATCTGCACGCTGCGCAATGAGGGCTACACCATTGTGCTGGCCGAACAATGCCCGCAGTTCTCGGCAGAGTTCAGCGATCAGTTTCATGTGCTGGAACAAGGGCAAATTGTCGAGCGATTCAGCCGCAACGAATTAAGCCATAAATACGAAGCCCTGCACGCACTCCTGAATGTATGAGCACTTGATTCGCCAAGCTCCAAACCTGCGTCTTCCCCCTGCTTGTCCTTGCCTGGAAGGCAGGTACAGGATCCCAGGATCCCAATAAACAGGTATCCCGAAAAGTGGAAAAACGCCCAGAAATAACCGGACAGGTTCCAAGGCTTTCCATTTCCGGGCTGTTACCAGGTGATGCTAAAAACAGACATAGCGGCCAAATTGGCCCCGCATGAATTCTGCTTACTTGATCTACAACAAGGTCAGGCGGCCAACTACCTCTGAAGCTTGCTTTGGATCAAATCCGCAGGCCCAGCCCTCATGCACTCTGTAGGCTTTACACACACCTACGGAGCTCCTATGAAATCCCGCCACTTGATTCCAGGTCTGCACCTGTCCTTGCTTGCTGTTGGACTGGCCGCTGTTTTGTACGCGCCTCAAGGCCAAACACACGAAGCGGGTGATTTCTTGCTCAAAGGTGGCGTGACCTGGGTATCCCCAAAATCCAATAACGGCTCGGTTGCCGATGGCACCGTGGATCTGGACGTAGGCAATAATGCTCGCCCCAGCTTCTCGCTGACCTACATGGCCACCCGCAATATTGGTATTGAGCTGCTGGGCGCTTTCCCGTTCCAGCACAATATCGACAGCAATCTGGGCCGTATCGGCAAGACCAAGCACTTGCCCCCAACCCTGAGCCTGCAATACCACTTCCTGCCTGACAGCGACTTCCAGCCCTATGTCGGCGTGGGCGTGAACTACACCATGTTCTTTGATACCGAATCGCGCGGTGCTCTGGCGGGCTCCGACCTGAAACTGAAAAACAGCTGGGGTTTTGCAGCTCAGGTCGGTGTGGATTACAAGCTGGACAAGAACTGGTTCCTGAATGCTGACGTGCGTTACATCAGCATCCGCCCAGACGTGAAGCTGAACGGCCAGTCCATTGGCAAAGCCAAGCTGGACCCCGTGGTTGCCACCATCGGGGTCGGCTACCGCTTCTAAGCTGTCGCCTCTTCCTGCTCGCGTTTGCCCTGCCCCAAGCCCAGATAGCTTTCTATCACTCGGGGATTATGAGCCAGGTCAGACGCGGGCCCTTGCAGCACCACATCGCCCGTCTCCAGAACATAACCGTAGTCAGCCACTTGCAAAGCGGCACGAGCGTTTTGCTCGACCAGCAAGATGGCCACGCCGGTACTGCGCAGTCGGGCAATGATCATGAAGATCTCCCGCACCACACGCGGCGCCAGGCCCAGACTGGGTTCATCCAGCATCAGCACTTTGGGTTGCGCCATCAAGGCACGGCCTACGGCCAGCATCTGTCGCTCCCCGCCTGACAAAGTCCCTGCCAGCTGTGTACGACGCTCTTTCAAGCGGGGAAACAAGGTGTAGACCTTGTCCATGGTGTCGCGCCAACCGGGATGGCGGGCACGATACAGGCGAAAACCGCCCAGCAGCAGATTGTCTTCTACCGTCATGCTGCCAAACAGCTCGCGGCGCTCTGGCACCAGGGAAATACCGGCCGCAACGCGACGCTCCACTTCCCAATGGCTGATCTCCTGCCCTTCGTACTGCACCGAGCCTGTGCTGCGGCCCAC
The DNA here is from genome assembly GCF_020496585.1 of Alcaligenes sp. 13f. Taxonomy (NCBI): domain Bacteria; kingdom Pseudomonadati; phylum Pseudomonadota; class Betaproteobacteria; order Burkholderiales; family Alcaligenaceae; genus Alcaligenes; species Alcaligenes sp. 13f. The sequence goes on along the minus strand of NZ_JAHKKC010000012.1, from coordinate 71,004 downwards.
GCTAGGCAAGGAGCCCATCATGGAATTGAGCAAAGTGGACTTACCGGCGCCGTTGGCACCAATCACGGTCACAATGCTGCCGGCACGCACGTCCAGGCTGGCACCCATCACGGCACTGACTTTGCCGTACTGAGCCGCCAGATTGTCTACCTTCAAAATAATGTCTTTCGATTGTGCCGAACTCATAGCGCTGCTCCTGCCGAGGCGGGCTCATTGACCTGATCCAGATCCAGGTCGTCATCAATACCACCCAGGTAGGCTTCCAGCACGGCTGGATTTTCCTGAATTTCCTTGGGCAAACCTTCGGCCAGCTTGGTGCCAAAGTCCATGACAACCAGCTTGTCCGTCAAATTCATGACAAAGTCCATGTCATGCTCCACCAGCAGAATGCTCATGCCTTCGCTACGCAGCTGATCCAGCACTTTGGCCAGTTCCTGCTTTTCCTTGTAGCGCAAGCCGGCAGCCGGTTCGTCCAGCAGCAAAAGCAGCGGATCAGAAGCCAGAGCACGGGCAATTTCCAGAATACGCTGTTGGCCCAGGGCCAGATTGCCCGCCTCTTCGTACAGGTAGTCACCCAGACCCACACGCTGCAACTGAACAGCCGCTTCGTGCAACAGCTCGGCTTCGCTGCGACGCTCGGTATGCAGGACAGCGGACACTACACCGACATTCCGACGCAAGTGAGCGCCCAGTGCCACGTTCTCCAACACAGTCATAGTTGGCAGCAACTGCACGTGCTGGAACGTACGGCCCACGCCCAGACGAGAAATCTCGCGTGCAGGTTTGCCATCAATCCGCTGCCCCAGAAAGCTGACCTGACCACTGGTGGCCGACAGCACGCCGGTAATCAGGTTAAAGGTCGTGCTCTTGCCCGCACCGTTAGGACCGATCAGGCCCATGATCTGACCTGCATTCAAGGTGAAGCTGATGTCATTCACAGCCACCAGACCACCGAACTCCTTGCGAATCTTGTTCACTTCCAGAACCAGCGAACCGGCCTGCGGACGCTCACGTTGAGGCAAAGCCTCGGCTTGTGGGGGAGCAGCCTGATTACGCTTCTGTGCACCGAAAACCTGTTCCCAGGCCTTGTGCAGAATGGGCCACAAACCGTCGCGCGCGTACTGCAAAATCAGAACCATCAAGATGCCGAAAACAATCAGTTCGAAGTTGATGTCGGTATTGAGCAGCTTGGGCAACCAGTTCTGCAACTGGTCTTTCAGGCTCAGCACCAGGGCCGAACCCAGAATGGCACCCCAGACACTGCCTGCTCCGCCCAACACGGCCATGAACAGGTATTCAATACCGTAGTTCAAACCGAAGGGGCTGGGCGAGACGGCGCGCTGGTAGTGCGCGTAGAGCCAACCGGACACACAAGCCAGCAAAGCGGCGTAAACGAACACGATGACCTTGTAATTGGCCATGTTCACACCAAAGGACTCGGCCATGCCGCTGCCGTGCTTCAGAGCGCGAATAGCACGTCCGGGACGGGAGTTCAGCAAGTTACGCGTACCCCACATGGCCAGCAAGGCAAAGGCCCAGATCAGGTAGTAAATATCCCGACCGGAGGACAGGGAAATACCGAAGAACTCCAAAGGAGCAATACCGGAAATACCATCGTACTGCCCCAGGAACTCCAGGTTACCGAACAGGTAGTACAAGGCCAGGCCCCAGGCCAAGGTACACAGGGGCAGGAAGTGACCGGACAAGCGCAGTGTGATCGCGCCCAGAATGTAGGCCACCATCATGGTAATGGCCATGCCAATCAGCAGATTGAACCAGGGCGACCAGCCCAGGCGAGCCGTCAGGTACGCCGTAGTGTATGCACCCAGGCCCACAAATGCAGCCTGACCAAAAGAAGTCAGACCACCCACGCCAGTCAACAACACCAGACCCAGCACGACCAAGCTGGTCAAACCAATATAGTTAAGCTGGGTAATCCAGAATTCGGGCGTTGCGCCCAGCTGCGGCAAAACCAATAGAACCGCAATAAATAGTAGCGTCAGCCAGTGTCTCATGTGATTTACTCCTCATCATCCACGTGCTTGCTACCGAAGGAGCGCCACAACAACACCGGTATCACCATGGTAAATACAATAACTTCTTTGTAGGCACTGGCCCAGAAAGAGGAAAACGCTTCCAGAACCCCCAGGAACAAGGCACCCAAGAGGGTGACGGGGTAGCTGATCAGGCCGCCAAAGATTGCAGCCACAAAGCCTTTAAGACCAATCAAAAAGCCCGTGTCGTAGTAGATGGTCGTTACAGGCGCAATCAGCATGCCTGACAAGGCACCGATGGCCGCAGCCAGAGTGAAGGTCAGGGAGCCGGACATATTGGTACTGATACCCACCAGACGGGCACCACGACGGTTCACCGCCGTGGCACGCAGGGCGCGACCGTAAAGAGTCTTACCAAAAAAGCCCCACAAGGCCAGAATCAGGACCACGCAGGCGCCCATCACAAAGAAGGTTTGAGCGGACCAGCTCACTGCACCCAGGGACACTTCACCTTCCATGAAGGGAGGCGTGCGCCAGCCTTCCGGACCGAAGAACACCAGGCCCAGACCCGTCAGCGCGAAGTGCACGGCCACCGAGGTAATCAGCAGCACCAGCACACTGGCTTCGGCGATAGGCTGGTATACCAGGCGGTAGACCATAGGGCCCAGAGGAATCACTACCGCCAGCGAGAACAGCACGGCCACCCACAATGGCAGCTCCGAGCTGACAATGGCGGGAGCGGCAAAGTAAACCGCGACGGGGATCACGATATTGACCAGAAACTTGCGGGGCATGCCGGCCAGGCTGCGGCTGCGCAAGGCAGAGAGCAACTCCAGCAAGAACACCAGCGCACCAGCGATCAATAGCAAAATAACGGTTCCCGGCATGCGGCCATTGACCACAAAGGCCAGGGTCAAGGCGCCAAAGGTGACGAACTCACCTTGCGGGATAAAGATAACGCGGGTAACCAGGAAAACCAGAACCAGGGCGAGCCCGAGCAAGGCATAGATGGCGCCATTCAATATGCCATCCTGCAACAAAATTAAAGCGATGGTGGTATCCATGTCGGACAACATCCTGTACAACAAAAAGGGCAAAGGGCTTACGGCAAACGCAGGCCTGTAGCGGGAACGGGTGCCAGGATCAGCCAGCACCCGCCTTGGAAAAAACCGGCTCTTGAGCCGGTTTTTGCCTGTCAGATATTACAGATCAGGCTGATACGTCCATTTACCGTCGACCACTTTCACAATCACGTGGGCACGCTTGTCCAGACCGGCGTGGTCCGTTGCAGACATATTGAACACACCTTGGGAAGCAGCCAGTTCCTTGGTTTGCTCCAGAGCATCACGCAGGGCTGCGCGGAACTCGGGGGTACCTGGCTTGGCGCCGGACTTCAGGGCTTCCGGAATGGCTTCGGTCACGAGCAGACCGGCATCCCACATGTGACCACCAAAGGTATTGATGGAGCCAGCGCCGTATTTGGCTTCGTATTTTTCCTTGTAGTCCATGGCGGTCTTTTTCACCGAGCTGCTGTCAGGCAGTTGTTCGGCAACCAGCAATGGACCGGCTGGCAAGATCATGTCGTTACAGTCTTTGCCACACACACGCAGCACGTCGCTGTTGGCGGCACCGTGTGTCTGGTAAATGATGCCAGCGTAGCCGCGACCTTTCAGTTCGCGCTGGGGCAAGGCAACAGGGGTGCCGGAACCGGCGATCAGAACGGCATCAGGCTTGGTGCCCAGCAGCTTCAGAACCTGACCGGTCACGCTGGTGTCGTTACGGCCATAGCGCTCGGCGCCCAGCACTTTGATGCCTTTGGCTTGAGCGGCTTCGGTAATCACGTTCAGCCAGCCGTCACCGTAGGCGTCGTTGTAGCCGATAAAGCCCAGGGTTTTGACGTTCTGCTTGACCATGGCATCGGCCAGGGCACCGGCCATCAACTGGTCATTCTGAGGGGTCTTGAACACCCAGGTACGGGCGCCTTCCACAGGATCAACAATCTTGGCGTTGGCGGCCACACTGATCATGGGAGTCTTGGTTTCACCGGCAACGTCCACCATGGCCAGGGAACCGGGGGTCACGGAAGTACCGATCACCACGTCCACTTTGTCATCGGTGATCAGCTTGCGCATATTGCGTACGGCTACGGTGGTATCGGTTGCATCGTCCAGAACGATGTACTCGATTTTCTGGCCGGCCACTTCAGTAGGCAGCAGGCTGACTGTATTGCGCTCAGGAATGCCCAGCGAGGCCGCCGGTCCTGTCGCTGCCACCGTCACACCCACCTTGATCTGCGCGGACACGGCCACGGGCAGGCTCAAGGCCAGGGCTGCAGCCAATGTCGTCAGGCGACCAGTAGTAATGCAGTTCATCCTTTTCTCCCAAATTTTGTTCATTGTTGTGGACCGATTTAACGGTCAAAAAATCGTAATACAGATAATCACCAGCACATACCAGAAACGTATCAAGTCACGAGAATTTCAGATATTGGTGTTTACCTTAAATATTAAAAGTTTAAATAGTGCACTAACTAAAGTGATAGCTCACTAATTAAGTGCCCTGTGCCGCGATTTTCTTCACTGGAGAGCCCACTGGAGGTCAGGAAGATCTGCACTTTGGAACCCTCTGTTCCAAACGCACTCTAATTGTCGATTACTATGTAGGACTGCACCTCCTGTAGGCATTGAACTGTTTTTCATAAGGCAGCACACGTGGAAAAAGTACGTAAAACAGACGCTGAGTGGCGCGCCCAGCTCAGCCCCGAAGAATTCTATGTCACCCGTCAGAAAGGGACGGAGCGCCCCTTTACCGGCCGCTACTGGGACACCACCACGCCCGGCATCTACCGCTGCGTCGGTTGCGGCACGCCCCTGTTTGCCTCGGACACGAAGTTTGATGCCGGTTGCGGCTGGCCCAGCTACTTCACGCCCCTGAACCCGGACAATGTGCGCGAGGAGCTGGATACCAGTCACGGCATGCGCCGTACCGAAGTGCTTTGCAATGTCTGCGATGCTCATTTGGGGCACGTCTTTGAAGACGGTCCCCCACCCACTGGGCTACGATATTGCATTAACTCTCTATCCATGACTTTTGAACCCGAAGCATGAAGAAGCTCTTATTTGATCTATTCCCGCTCGTACTGTTCTTTCTGGCGTTTCGCTTCTCCGACATTTATGTCGCCACCGGCGTGGCCATGGCCGCCTCGGTCCTGCAGATACTGTGGCTGAAGCTCACCAGCAAGGCGATCGAGACCTCGCACTGGATCAATCTGGCCGTCATTGTGGTCTTTGGCGGTGCCACCCTGTTTTTCCACAATGATGTCTTCATCCGCTGGAAACCCACGGTGCTGTACTGGATCTTTGCTCTGGTGCTGCTGGGCGGACGTTACCTGATGCATCGCAATCTGATGCAAAAATTCATGGGCACCCATCTGGTCTTGCCCGGCCATGTCTGGGACAAATTAAACCTGGTCTGGGCGAGCTTTTTTGTCGCCATGGGCCTGGTCAATCTGTACGTTGCCTTCTCGGGCCACTTTACCGAATCCCAATGGGTCAACTTCAAGGCCTTCGGCCTGCTGGGTTTGATGCTGGTGTTTGTCGTTGCCCAATCCTTGTGGCTAGGCCGCTACCTGCAAGACTCTTCCGACAACTCCACTCCCCCAAAATCCTGATTTCACCATGACAGACGCTCTTGCTTCCCTGATTCACGAACGGCTCCAGGCACTGGAACCGTCGGAGCTGGACATCATCAATGAGTCCCATCTGCACGCTGGCCACGCCGGTGCACAAGGTGGTGCAAGCCACTTTCGGGTGATCATCGCCTCGAAACAATTTGATGGAATTTCAACACTGGCACGACACAGACTTGTGTATGATCGCGTCCACGATCTAATGCCTTTCCCGATTCACGCATTGGCTATTCAAGCCAAAACCACCGCTTAAGGATGCTCATGAAACGTATTGCCGCATTTGCCCTGACCTGCGCTATGGCTGCTCCCGTCTATGCACAGACGATTGCCACCGTAAACGGCAAAAACCTCACGCAAAAAGACCTGGATCAGTTCGTCGCCGTTCTGGTCGAGCAAGGCGCCAAGGACTCGCCCGAGCTGCGTGAGCAAGTCAAACAGGAAATGGTCAACCGTCTGGCTGTGGTGCAAGCCGCTGAAAAAGCCGGTATCGACAAGACCAACCAGGTTCAGCAAGAGCTGGAACTGGCCCGCCAGAGCATTCTGGTCCGTGCCCTGATGGCTGACTACCTGAAAAAGAACCCTGTCACCGACGCCGACCTGACCAAGGAATACAACACCATCAAGGCGATGGAAGAAGGTCAGCAGGAATACAAGGTGCGCCACATTCTGGTCAAGGACGAAGCTGCCGCCAAAGATTTGCTGGCCAAGATCAAGTCCAAAAAAATCAGCTTTGCTGATGCCGCCAAGAAAGACTCCATCGACACCGGCAGCGGCCAGCAAGGCGGCGATCTGGGCTGGGCTCCTAGCTCCACCTACGTACCCGAGTTCGCTCAGGCTGTAGAGAAGATGAAAAAAGGCGAGCTGAGCGCTGCACCTGTGCAGTCGCAGTTTGGCTGGCACATCATCCAGGTGGACGATGCTCGCCCTGTGACCTTCCCCGCCATGGCCGAAGTGAAGCCTCAGCTGGAAGAAATGATGCGTCAGCGCAAGCTGGCTGAGTACCAGCAGAAAATCCTGAAAGAAGCCAACATCAAGTAATGGCTTTGACAGCCGCTTTGTTTTCCCGATAAAGCAGCTGGCAGGAAAAACAAATATGGCGCCTCAAGGGCGCCATATTTGTTTGTAGTGAAGATCTCCTTCACTGGAGGTCGCTCATGAGGTGACGGCCAGCCCAGATCACTACTGAATCACTACCGGGACGATTCAAGCCACCAGAACTTCACGGCTCACCCCGTGCTATTCACCCTCCAGTAAAGCCAGGAACTGGGCTTCGTCCAGAATAGTCACGCCCAACTCCTGCGCCTTGGTCAGCTTGGAACCCGCCTCTGCGCCTGCCAGCACATAGGCCGTCTTTTTGGAGACCGAGCCACTGGCCTTGCCCCCTGCTTCCAATACACGGCGTGTAGCTTCGTCGCGGCTCATGCTGGGTAGCGTACCTGTAATGACCACCGTTTTGCCCGCCAGCGGCAGATTAGCGCTATTGGCGCGGGCTTGCGCCTGTTGAGGAGTCACCCCAGCCGCCAGCAGCGCATCCAGGGCCTCACGATTATGCGGCTCCTGGAAAAAGTGCCGTACGGAAGCTGCTACAACCGGGCCCACCTCATTGACTTGCAGCAGCGCTTCTTCATCAGCCTGCTCCAATGCCTGCAAGGAGCCAAAATGCTGTGCCAGATCGCGCGCCGTGGTCTCACCCACATGGCGAATGCCCAAGGCGTAAATCAAGCGATTTAAAGCCGGCTCGCGCACCTTATCAATCGCCTCGATCAGGTTCTCGGCCGACTTGCGTCCCATACGCTCCAGCAGCACCAGCTTTTCGACTTTCAGCTTGAAAATATCAGCCAAGGTATGGACCAGACCTGTTTCCACCAACTGATCCACCAGCTTTTCACCCAAACCTTCAATATCCAGCGCTTTACGGCTGGCCGCGTGAATCAGGGTTTGCTTGCGCTGGGCGGGACAAATCAGGCCGCCAGTACAACGCCAGGCGGACTCTCCTTCCAGACGCTCCAGCGCCGACTGACAAGCGGGGCACTCCTTGACCATCTCGAAAGGCACACTACTTTCGGGGCGCTGCTCCAACACCACAGCAACCACTTCAGGGATCACATCACCGGCACGACGCACCACGACGGTATCGCCGGCTCGCACATCTTTGCGACGCACCTCGTCTTCGTTATGCAGCGTGGCATTAGTGACTGTGACACCGCCCACAAAGACCGGCTTCAAGCGCGCGACGGGCGTGACAACCCCAGTACGGCCTACTTGAAACTCGATACTCTCCACACGCGTCATTTCTTCTTGTGCGGGGAATTTGTGAGCAACAGCAAAGCGCGGCGCACGGGCCACATAGCCCAGGACACGCTGTGCAGCCAAAGAGTTGACCTTGTAGACCACACCGTCAATTTCAAAGGGCAAACCGGGACGACGTTGCTGGGTTTCACCATAGAAATCCAGCAAGCCCTGCACGCCCTTCACAACTTTACGGTCGCGGCTCAACGGCATACCCAGGCTTTCCAGCCAGTCCATCATGCCCGATTGGGTATCACGAGGTAGTGCCTCGCCAGCGGGTTCCGCAAACAAGGCACTTTGCGGCTGATTCGCGGCAGGCATGGGGCTGACCTCACCCCAACCATAGGCAAAAAAGCGCAAAGGCCGTTTGGCAGTTATTTTCGGGTCCAGCTGACGCAAGCTGCCTGCAGCCGCATTACGCGGATTCACAAATACTTTCTCGCCACGCTTGGTCTGGTTCTCGTTCAGGCGCTCAAAGTCCGCCCGGTTCATCAGAACCTCGCCTCGCACCTCCAGCACGGCGGGCAATTGTGCCGCCTCGCCACGCAAGCGCAGAGGAATGGACTTGATGGTGCGAATATTGCTGGTGACGTCCTCGCCCGTGGTGCCATCACCGCGAGTCGATGCCTGTACCAACAGGCCTTGCTCATAGCGCAAGCTGATCGCCAAGCCGTCAAACTTGTATTCGGCCAGATAATCTACCCGACGGTCCAGTCCCACCACACCTGCCTCGACCAGGGTATCGGCGACACGCTTGTCAAAGGCCTGAACTTCTTCAGCATCAAAGGCATTACCCAAGGACAGCATGGGGACAGCGTGCTGAACCGTATCAAAACCGTCCAGAGGCGCTGCACCCACACGCTGTGTGGGCGAGTCCGGAGTAATCCATTCCGGGTGCTCGGCTTCCAGCGCCAGCAGCTCGTTCATCAATGCGTCGTATTGCGCGTCCGAAATGCTGGGCGCATCCTGAACGTAATAGGCCCAGTTATGCTGGGCCAGTTCTTCATGTAACTGCTGTACTCGCTTCAAGCTCACGAAAAAATCCTGCCTGTACGTTCCTGGCCTGCTGTAAAGCCAGCCTGCTCCAGGCGTTCGTACAGATTACTTAGTTGTTCATCAATGTTTTGGTCGGTGCTCTCGGGCAAGGGGCGACCTTGATCATCCAGCACCACGCCGTCCAGACGGCTGGCCAGATCACGGGCCACCGTTGCCATGCGGCTGAAGGCATGATCGTCCGCCGGGCTGTTGGGCAAATCCAGCAGCAAGTCGATACGCTCAATGCTGGCCGACTGAATATCTTTGGGCTGGGCACCATCGAACATGGCGGTGAAACGGGGCTGTCCCGAATCTGCCAACCAGGCCAGTTGCTGGCCAAAGGGCAGAAAGCCGGCATCCTTGACCATTTGAATCACGGACGAGGCAGGCATGGGGCCAGGCAAGCGCACCGACACGCCCACCAGGGCATCCAGATCAGCGCAGGTATTATCCAGGGCAGCCGCACGACGCAGCACATCATCCTGTTCCGGACCTTCTACCGAACCATCAAACTGCTGTGCCAGCGCTTGCGCAGCCATCCAGACCTGCGACCACTCGATCGCCGACAAGGGGCCACTACGGTTGGCCAGCAAAACGGCAATCTGCATGCTGGCGTAGGACTCGCCCGAACGCAGGCGAGCACGATGACCGCCCCCTTCGCATTCCGCGAAATAACGCACAGACTTGGCACCGGTACGCGATACCGATTGCAAGGCCTGAGCCAGATCCTGAGCATCCACGGGCTGGCTGAAACTGATATCGATAACGGCCTCGGTCGTGCAGTCGGCCTCGGCCGCATCGTGCTCACCGTCAGCAGACGCAGAATCACCGCCACGCGTCATGCTGGGCTCGCGGCGTTCCAGCTCGGTGAGCTGGCTCATCAAGGGATCGGTATCCCCATCCGGGAATTGGCTTTGCATCTGCTGGCGCACTCGGCGGTCTTGCCACCAGTTAAAGACCACCACGAGCAAGATGAGCAAAATGCCCAATAAAATCAGTGCGATTTGCAAATCACTCATTGTCAGTTCCGTCGAATCAACACTAGCGGATTAAAAAAAACAGGCTTACACACTGCTCATTTGCATGGCAGCGTCTACGTCCACTGCCACAATTCGGGATACACCTTGCTCTTGCATGGTGACCCCGATCAGTTGTTTGGCCATCTGCATGGCAATTTTATTGTGAGAAATAAATAAAAACTGGGTTTGGTCACTCATGCTGGCCACCAGATTGGCATAGCGTTCGGTATTCGCATCATCCAGTGGCGCATCCACCTCGTCCAGCAAACAAAAGGGTGCGGGATTGAGCTTGAAGAAGGCAAAAACCAGCGCTGTCGCTGTCAATGCCTTTTCACCACCAGAGAGCAAATGAATCGTGCTATTGCGCTTGCCTGGTGGCTGAGCCATGACCTGCACCCCAGCTTCCAGCACTTCATCGCCCACCATCGTCAGTTTAGCCTCTCCACCACCAAATAGCCTTGGGAAAAGCTCGCCAAAGTGCTGATTAACGATGTTGAATGTTTCCATGAGCAACTGGCGCGTCTCGCGGTCAATCTTGCGAATCGCATCTTCCAGAGTCTCGATGGCATCACTCAAATCTTTATGCTGAGCATCCAGATAGGTCTTGCGTTCCTGGGCCGTAGTCAGCTCCTCAAGGGCCGCCAGGTTCACCGGACCCAGGCCTTCAATCTGGCGCGAGATGCGCTGCACTTCAGACTGCAACCAGCCCACACGCTGCCATTCCGGTGTCTTTTCCTGTAACAAGCTCCACAGTTCGGAACGGTTTACCTTTCTGCTGTCCAGCTGTTCAGCAAACTGTTCGACCGCCAGACGCGACGCTTGTTCCTGCAACTGCAATTCAGTGACTTGCTCGCGCAAGGGGGCCAGATTCTTTTCGTTCTCGGCACGGGCCTGTTCATGCTCACGCAATTGGGCAGCCAGCGTATCGAGTTGAATTTTTGCCAGACGAACGGCTTCTTCACGTTCGGCACGCAACTCCAGGGCATCTTGTAAACCGGCTTGTGCAGCGGAAGCATCCAGATCCAGCAGTTCGCCTTGCAAACCCTCCAGCTGACCGGCCGTGCGTTGTGCCTGCTCCTGCGCCAGGGCCAGATTGCGCTGCAGTTCGGCCATGCGCTGCACCAAAGCACGCTCGGCAAATTGGGCATCATGCACGGCGCGCTCACGCTCGTGTACGGTACGGCGGGCCTGTTCTGCCTGTTCGGCGCCCTTCTCGCCTTCCATCTGCGCTTCGGCAAACACGCCCTGATGTTCGGCCAGCTCTTCATCCAGCGTTTCAAAGCGGGCCTCGAACTCCTCGCGGTTCGCCTGCAGCTCTTCGCGCTGTACTGCCAGTTCTTCCAGCTCTTCGTTGATGCGACTACCACGCTCTTGCGACTGCTGCGCCTGTTGGGCCAACTTGGAGTGCTCCAGCTGCACATCGTGCATCCGAGCTGTCAGCTCGCCCACGCGGGCCCGGGCCGGAACCAGGCCGTTACGCACTTGCTGCAAGGCCATTTCGGCCTGGGTGCTGGTATGGCCCAGTTCATCGACAATCAGTTGAGCGCCGCGCAGCTCGCGCTCCAGATGAGCAATTTCCTGCTGACGTGCCAGCATCCCGGCTTGTTCGGAGTCGGGTGCATAAAAGCGAATGCTGTGCTTATCCACCAAATGGCCGTCACGCACCACGATTGCCATTTGATCTGTCAGTTGATCGCGCAAGCTCAGGGCCTGCTTCAAGTCCTGACAGACATAAACCTGGTGCAACCAATTATCCAGCAAGCTGCGCAAGCCACCCTCTTGCTGTCGCAACACCGAAGTCAACAAGGGTAAATCCAGGGCAGGCTTGGCCGGCGCTCCCGCCTCGGGCAACTGATAAAAACTTAAACGGGCCGGTGGTGCATCACTGGCGAAAGCTGCGGCCATATCCAGGCGGCGCAGCTCCAAGGCCGTCATGCGCTCGCGCAGCACAGCCTCCAGCGCAGTTTCCCAGCCTTTTTCCACGTCCAGGCTTTGCCATAGACGCTTCATGCTCTCCAGTCCATGCTTGGCCAGCCAGGGTTCCAGAGTTCCCTTGCGCGCCACATCCTCCTGCAAACGACTCAAGGCCAGATGACGTGCTTCCAGACGGGCCATATCCTGCCCGCCTTGCAAGGCTTGCTCCTGCGCCTTCTTGCGCTCCTCTTCCAGTCGAGGAAGTTGGGCTTCCAGTTGCTGCATATGCTCCTGAGCTTGCTGCAACTGGTTTTGCAGCATGTTCAGATCGCCTTGCAGGCGCTCCAGATTGTCCGGGTCCGGGGCATTGAGTTCGCGCAATTCCTGCTTCAAGCGCTCCTGACGCTGCTCCACACCTTGGATCTGACGGTCGGCATCACGCTGCGATTGCGCAGCCAGGGCCAAATTCTGTTCCAGACGCGCCAAAGCCATGCGCATTTCGTCCCGACGCTGAGCCTGTTCGCGTACACGCAGCTCCAGATCGGGCAAGGCTCCTTGAGCCTCTTCCAGCAAAATCTGTAATTCTTCCAGCTTTACCGCGGCTTCTTCGCGCTGCTGCTCACTGTTTTCCAGTTCTTGCTGGCAATGTTCTTGTTGTTCAATCCAGTCATGCTGCTGTTGTTCCAGTTGCTCACGGCGCTGCGCCATGCGGCTGCGCGAATCCAGCACGTGGCGAATTTCTGCTTCCAGGCTGGACACTTGAGAGCCCGCCTCATACAACTGGCTTTGCGCCAGATGCAAAGCATCGCCAGCCTGTAAATGAGCTTGTCGCTGCGACTCCAACGTGGATTCGGCATGCCGCAAACCGGCAATGGATTCTTCCAGCTTGGTCTGAGCCTGTTCAATCGCCAGGAAACGGGCTTTTTGATCGCTCTGTGCATTGGACTCTTTCAGCAGCCACAGCAGGTTTTGCTTGAGCTCACCGTCTTGCTGCAAGTCACGATACTGGCGTGCCACTTCGGCCTGCGCCTGCAATTTCTCCAACTGCGCATCCAGTTCTCTTTGAATGTCTTCCACTCGCAGCAGGTTTTCACGGGTATCGCGCAAGCGGCTTTCTGTTTCGCGACGACGCTCCTTGTAGCGCGACACGCCTGCGGCTTCTTCCAGAAACACACGCAGTTCTTCCGGCTTGGCTTCAATCAGGCGGTTGATCATGCCCTGCCCGATGATGGCGTAACCCCGCGCCCCCAAGCCCGTACCCAGGAAGATGTCGTGAATATCACGCCGGCGAACAGCCTGATTGTTCAGAAAGTAGCTGCTGGTCCCGTCCCGGCTCAGGACACGCCGTACCGAGATCTCGGCATAGGTGCTCCACTGACCCGAGGCCCGCCCTTCAGAATTATCGAAAACCAGCTCAACCGATGCGCGGCCCGCCGGTTTGCGTTGCGAGGAGCCATTGAAAATCACGTCCTGCATGGACTCGCCACGCAGCTCGGAGGCTTTGCTCTCGCCCAGCACCCAGCGCACCGCATCGATGATGTTGGATTTTCCACAGCCGTTGGGCCCGACAACGCCAACCAACTGACTGGGAGTTGGGATGGAGGTCGGGTCCACAAAGGATTTGAAACCAGCTAGTTTGATCTGGGTTAGACGCACAGGGTAGAAGTCAGCTCAGAAAAGACCAATTTGAACAGGCGCACAGGCGCATCTTGATCTGCCCGGCACCGCGAGTCGTATGATACCGCAGCACCTGCCACCCACAGCAAAACACGCCAAAAAACAAATGAAAACCACGGCACGGCTGCTGGGATGATAAGGCAGTAAACTCCCCCTTGCCGTCAAGTCCTGTTTACCCTGCTTGGCAAGCAGGACAAGAGTGTCAGACAGGGCATTTACAATAGCGCTTTGCCAGCGCCCGCCCGGCCAGAAAATCCGCGCAGACAGATAGCCGCAATGAATTTCTGATACCACTGCCCCCGCAGTCCCTGTTATTCTTGCTCCCCATCTCTCTTCGTAAATTTCACACCGGCTCAGGCTTGGTCAGAAAAACCATGAGGAGCCGCCTTGAAAAAGCTCCCCAGGCCTGACACCTGGCTTTGATTCGTGCTCTGCAGTCCCGAGACTGCACCTGTGGGCACACGTATTCGGGATGTATTTTGAATAAAGGATTTTATCTGGTCATGGCCGCGCAGGCATTGTCGTCAGTTGCCGACAATGCCTTGCTGATTGCCGCCATCGCCCTGATCGCTGACCTGCACGGACCTATCTGGATGGTCCCCATGATGAAATGGTGGTTTGCGCTGTCCTACGTGCTATTGGCCGCTTTTGTAGGGGCCTTTGCCGACTCGTATCCCAAGGGCCGGGTGATGTTCGCCACCAATGCCATCAAGCTGATAGGCTGTATGTTGATGTTCTGCCACCAGTACTTTGGCATGAACGACTCCCAGCAGCTGGTTCTGGTCTTTGTCTCCTACACCCTGGTAGGTATCGGTGCTGCCGCCTACTCTCCCGCCAAATACGGCATCGTCACCGAAATGCTCAAGCCCGAACAGTTGGTCAAGGGCAATAGCTGGATTGAAGGGCTGACCGTTCTGTCCATCATCGGCGGCACCGTGCTGGGCGGCATTCTGATCAACCCGTCGATCGCCAGTTCGCTGGCCGAACACCCCCTGATTGCACCTTTGGCCCAGACGCGTGCCGAAGTCGCTATCTTGCTGATTTCCTTTATCTACCTGTCGGCAGCGCTGTGCAACCTGCTGATTCCCCGCACCAATATCGACTACCCGCCCCAACAAAAGAACCCCATTCTGCTGCTCAAGGAATTCCGTACCTACGTACATATTCTGTGGCGTGACAAGCTGGGCCAGATCTCGCTGGCGGTAACCACTTTATTCTGGGGGGCCGGTGCCACACTGCAATTCATTGTGATCGAATGGGGCGCTCAACATCTGGGCTACCGTCTGGACCAGGCCTCGGTGCTGATGGGCGTAGCCGCATTGGGTACGGTCTTTGGCGCCGTTTTTGCGGCCCGCGTCCCCCTGAAGAAATCACTGGTCGTTCTGCCAGTGGGCGTGGCAATGGGCTTTGTGGTTCTGCTCATGCCCTTGGTGCACGAGAAATGGGCGGTCTACACCCTACTGATGGGCATTGGCGGCTTGTCCGGCTTTTTCGTCGTTCCCATGAATGCCCTGCTCCAACATCGCGGGCACGTCATGTTGTCGGCCGGTCACTCCATTGCCGTGCAGAACTTCAATGAACAGTTGAACATTCTTTTCATGCTGGCGCTGTACAGCCTGCTGCTGTGGCTGCGTTTGCCCATCAACTACATCATTGTGTTCTTTGGCCTGATGGTAGCGTCCTTGATGACGGTATTCATCATCTGGAAAAACGCCAATCTGCGCGCGCACCCCGAGCTGGAAGCCTGCATAGGCCAGGAAGGTCATGGGCAGGCCTTGACGGCTAAGTAAGGGACAGCCCCAAAAAGGCACTACACCCCAAAAGTTGGACATGAATCCAATCTTTGGGGTGTTTTTCCATGATGACGTCTGACGAGGCAACTAAGCGCTAAAAGCCACCTGCAAGAACTGAGATCAGGACTGGCCCTGCAACTCGCGCAGCAAGGACAAATCCCGCCAGGCATTGGCTTTGTGCTGCGGGCGCAGCAACAGCGAGGCAGGATGGTAAGTCACCACCAAAGGCAGGCTACGACCCTGGGCATCGGTATACGTCAGGGCCTGGCCCCGCAAAGCCTCCAGATCTTCATCACGACCACTTAATGCCACCGCCGCCAAATGGCCAACGGCCAGCAAGCGACGTGGCTGTACCAAGCGAATCTGCGCATCCAGAAAGGCCCGACACGCGGCCAGCTCCTCTTGGGTAGGTGGACGGTTGCCCAAGGGGCGGCATTTCACCAGATGCGTTTTATAGACCGAAGCATCAGGAATCGCGCTATTGAGCATGGCTTGCAAAAGCAGCCCGGCTTTGCCGTCAAAAGGCTGGGCGCTGCGATCATCACTGGTGCCCGGCGCTTCACCAATAATCATCCAGTCCGGTTCAGACAAGAGTTCTGAACCAAATACCACTTGAGCGCGGCCCGTATGCAAACCGCATTCCTGACAAGCCTGTACCTGCTCCAGCAAGCTGGCCATATCCTGGGCTTTTTCGGGCTGAATCAGTACAGCAGGCCGCTGCACCACGTCCTCCACAGGAGCCGCTGTAACAGGTCGAGCGCCGGATTTACGCAAAACTGCTAGCGCCTGATCACGCGCCGACATGGCATCAGTAGCCGCTGCGGGAGCTGAAACAGGCGCAGGGCTGCCTGCATCATCCAGATTTCGGCCTGCCAACTGAGCCGTCTGCGGTGACGCTGCGGCCTCTTGCGCAGGGGCTGCGGTAATGGCGGCGGATTGAACCAGAGGCTGTGCCTGCGGCAGACGCGCCAGAAAAGCACGCTCCAGCCCCAACTCCAAAAGCCAGGTGCGCTGCAAAGGAGAGATAGGCTGAAAATCGATCATGCCCCTGCCTTGCTGGCCAGACTCAGACTCATCAAGACCGCGTCTTCACGCTGTCCATCGCCCAGCGGATAGTAGTTTTTACGCAGACCATCCGCCTTGAAACCGTACTTCTGATACAGACCAATAGCTGGCGCATTCGAGGCCCGCACTTCCAGAACCACGCGCTCCAGCTGATGCTGACGAGCCCACTGCAGGCCGTCATCCAGCAATTGTCGAGCCAGACCGCGCCGCTGCTGTTCAGGGGCCACCCCAATCAGCAAGAGTTCGATCATATCGGGAGCTTGCAGCCAAACGGCATAGCCTTGCACCTGGCCTTGCTTGTGAATGATCCGGGAGCAGTACGCGCTATTGCCCAGGGCATCCGTGAAGTTGCCTGCCGTCCAGGGATGGCTTTCCACACGACGTTCAATATCCAGCACGGCGGACACATGCCCGGCCTGCATGGCTTCAATTTGTAGAGGTTGATCCAGAGCCGCAGGGTTTCCGCCCAGGCCCTGCTCACGTTCCTGGATGGTGTAGGCGACTTTCTCGCGCACATACAGCGGCATGGCCAGATCCGGGGAGATCCCCCGTCCTTCATCCAGATCATGCAGAGCCAAATGCGCCACGCTGGCACCTGTTGCACGCCATGTCTGGCCCACTTCCCAGCCCTGCGCAACGATAGCTGGGGCCAGATCAGGAAACTGCTCCAATGCGTCACCGACGACTTGAATAGGCTGCTGCTCTGCGATCAAACCCTCAGCCTGCAAACGGGCGATCCAGGTAGTGACCTGCGCGGCATCCAGCAAGACCGGGCTTTGCAGCACAGACCAGGACTTCTCAGCTGTCCAGCAGTACACAGCCGCGTAGACCTCTTGCATGCGCGCATCCTGTGCCACCACATAGGCTGTGCCCTCTACAGGCGTACCGCAAGCAGCAGCCGCCAATAAGGACGAGACCGGCAGCACCGGCAAGTCCAAGGCAAAAGCCATACCTTGAGCTACACCACAGGCCACGCGCAGGCCGGTAAAACCGCCAGGGCCTTGGCCGAAAGCAATCGCCGTCAGGGCGTGCCTATCCAGACCGGCCTGCTCCAGCAGTTGCTCAGCCATGGGCAAAAGGCGTTCGGCATGATCGCCAGTCCCCTCGTGGCTCAGCTCCACCAGCGAAATACCCGCTTGGGTGCGAGACAACAAGGTCAGTTCACAGAGATTGGAGGAAGTCTCCAGGGCAAGAATATGTGCATCCATCGCGCTATTTTAGTTTAAGCAGACTCAAAATAGGCAGCTCCCTGGGATCGGACAAGGACAAAGCAGTCCATCATGGAATTTCGGGTGTATTTGCCCTCTGGCCGCTCTTTTTTTGACCTGACTCAAGCCGGGCCGTCAAACTATTTGCCACCATATAATCTTCTGTGAAGCCAGTCCAAATCCGCTGCAAGGCGCATAAATAGTACAAAACGCTTAATGTGTAATATTTTTCTACACCCCCCTATACGCGGTTTCTGATGCCTGTTACATTTTCGCTATGAATACGCCGACCCCCCCCCTCACCCGCAAAATCCTTGTCGTTGACGACGATCCCCGGCTGCGCGATTTATTGCGCCGCTACTTGTCTGAACAAGGGTTCAACGTTTTCGTCGCCGAAGACGGTAAAGAAATGGCCAAACTCTGGCAACGCGAGCATTTCGATCTGCTGGTACTGGATCTGATGCTGCCAGGCGAGGATGGCCTGTCCATCTGTCGTCGGCTGCGCGGCGGACACGACAACACCCCCATCATCATGCTCACTGCCAAGGCCGAAGAAATCGACCGTATCGTGGGCCTGGAGATGGGTGCCGATGACTACCTCATCAAACCTTTCAACCCCCGCGAACTGCTAGCCCGTGTCAACGCTATCTTGCGACGCCGTGGTACCGAGGAACACCCCGGCGCACCTAGTCAGGAAAATGAATCGATCGAGTTCGGCCCCTATGTGCTGAACCTGTCCACACGAACACTGACACGCAACAACGAAGTCGTCCCCATCACAACGGGCGAGTTCTCCGTGCTGAAGGTGTTTGCCCGTCATCCCAAGATCCCCTTGTCGCGCGACAAACTGATGGAACTGGCGCGTGGCCGCGAATACGAAGCTTTTGACCGCAGCCTGGACGTGCAGATTTCGCGTCTGCGCAAGCTGATCGAACCCAATGCCTCCAAGCCCGTGTTCATTCAAACGGTCTGGGGTCTGGGCTACGTTTTTGTTCCAGACGGCGGTAACTGACCTTGTCTTCCGGTCAGCAAGAAGGGCGGCCCGCCGTGGCCGCCCAACGCCGAGCAACAAAAAACTCAAGTATCCGGCTGGGTTTATTCAGCCGGTCTTTTTTATTGCTCGCAGCGTTGATGCTCGTCAGCCTGGGTGCCTGGCTGCAAGTATTCTTCAGTATGGAAGAAGGCCCACGCGCAGCCCAAATGGCACAGCGCGTGGCGTCCATTGTCAGCATCACCCGCTCGGCCCTGGTGTACGCGCCCCCGGCGGTACGCCCTGCCCTGTTGCTGGATCTGGCCACCAAGGAAAGTCTGCGCGTGCAACCACGCGAGAACACGGACGAACTGGAACCCTTGCCACGCTCCAACTACTGGCAGCACGTCTCTACCGAAGTGCGTGGCGCACTGGGCAGCCAGACCTTGATCATGTGGTCGGTCAACAGCGTGCCCGGCATCTGGGTTTCCTTTGATATCAATGAAGATCAGTATTGGCTGGTCTTTGATCGCGAACAATTAAGTCTGACTGCCGGCGTGGAATGGCTGGGCTGGGGCGCTACCGCCTTGCTGCTGGCCTTGATCGGTGCCGCTGTCAGTGTGCGTTTTGTGAACCGGCCTTTGGCTCAGTTGGCCAAAGTGGCTCAGCAACTGGCCCGTGGCGAAACCCCCAGTACCCTGCCTGAAAAAGGTCCGGTTGAAATCCGCGACATGAATATTGCCTTTAACCGCATGGCGCGCGACATTCGCCAGACGGAGGCCGACAGGGAAATCATGCTGGCCGGCATTTCGCACGACTTGCGCACACCGCTGGCGCGCATGCGTCTGGAAATTGAATTAAGCCAGGTATCGGACGAAACCCGCGCCGCCATTGACGAGGACCTGGCCCAGATTGACCACAGTATTGGTCAACTGATGGAATACGCCCGCCCCGCTGCTGCCGTTCCTGAACATGGCATTGATGTTTCCGCCGTGCTCAATGATGTCTACGAACGCGAACGCACGCATACCGAATCACTGGGTGGGATTTTGACAGCCTCCGTCGAACCCAATCTGTATGCCCGCATCAGCGCCCACGACTTGAAACGCATCGTATCCAACCTGATCGAAAATGCCCGTCGCTATGGACGCAGTCCTGAGGATGATCGGGCACGCATTGAGCTGTCGGCGCATCAGCATGGCAATATTCTGGTGATTGCCGTCAAGGATCAGGGAGCCGGTATTGAAAAAGGCGATATCCAGCGCCTGCTGCGCCCCTTCTCGCGCGGCGTCTCTGCACGCACAGGCGTCAGTGGCGCAGGCTTGGGACTGGCTATTGTGGAGCGTTTGCTGGGACAAGTTGGCGGCCACTTCGAGCTGGTCAGTGCTCCGTCCGAGGGCTTGACCGCCCGCATTCAATTGCCCCGCATCCGCGCCAGTCGTAATGCGCCTGGAACCCAGGGCGATAAAGACACCAAAGCTTCCTGAGTACCATGAGCCTTGGGCAGGGGGCAGCCCTTGCCCAAGGCCGGACTCAGTCCCGCAGTCGATCAAGCACGGTACAACAAGGCAACTGAGGTCACCGCAATCCCTTCCTGGCGTCCCACAAAGCCGATCGCCTCGTTTGTTTTTCCCTTGATGTTCACACTGCCGGGTTCCAATTGCAGATCGGCCTCGATATTGGCCACCATCGCCGGAGCATGTGGTGCAATCTTGGGTTTTTGCGCATGAATCGTGGCATCCACATTGCCTACCAACCAGCCTGCCGCACGTACCTGCTCATAGGCATGGCGCAGCAGCACTCGACTATCGGCCCCCTTGTATTTTGGGTCCGTGTCCGGAAAGTGACGACCAATATCTCCCAGACCCGCCGCCCCCAGAATCGCATCGGTAATCGCATGCAGCAAGGCATCAGCATCCGAATGCCCCATCAGGCCATGCGTATGCGGAATAGTGACGCCGCCCAAAATCAAAGGTCGGCCTTCGCACAGCACATGCACATCAAAACCTTGTCCTACGCGAATCGGCATGCTCATAACCATTTCTCCATCAATTCAAAATCTTCAGGCCAGGTGACTTTAAAATTCCGCGCCGAACCCAATATCAATAAGGGTTGGCTGCCCGCCAACTCCATGGCGCTGGCCTCATCCGTCACCGCAAAACCCTGTTCTTTAGCCGCTAGCAGAGCCTCACGCAAAGTATGGGCAGGAAACAGCTGGGGAGTCTGCGCTAACCACAGTCCATCTCTATCCACTGTTTCCTGCACCGCGGCTGGCTCGGCGGGCGTTGCGCGCTTGACGGTATCAGGCACGGGTAAAGCCAGCAAGCCACCGCGTTGCGCCTGCAAGCAGGCATCGATCAGCCGCGCCAAAGCCTTCCTGGGCAAACCGGGACGAGCAGCGTCGTGAACCAGAACCCAGGCTTGTTCGTCCCTATCCAGGCTCTGCAAGGTATTGAGCACTGTTTCTGCCCGCGTTTCCCCACCACAAGGCAGACAAATCGTGCGCGGCAAGCCTTCCAGTGCGGAGGCGGCCCAGGTATCACCGGGGGCCACGGCCACCCGCACCTGGCTGATGCGCTCATCAGCCAGCAAAGCCTGTACCGAGCGGCGCAACATGGGCTGCCCACCCAGCAAACGGTATTGCTTGGGCAAGCCTTGCGCCTTCGTGGCAGAATCCAGGGCGCGCGAGCCAATACCGGCGGCCGGAACAATTGCAATCAAGGTAGTCTTCATAGGTGGGTGATTTTATAATGACAATCCTGATGGAAACCGAAAAACAGCACTCCCTGTCCCTGCCCAGCACCCAAGATGTGCTGGCTGCCTTACGCCCCGGTCAACGCTACTCGCAGCCCATGCCCCCCGGCTCGGGTGATGCCTGCCTGATTGCCGACCTGGCCCGCCAACATAAAGCGCCTATTCTGGTGCTCTGCGCCGATCCCTTGACGGCCCAAAGGCTGGCCGAGGAAATCCTGTTGTTTGGCCCCGCCCTGCGCGTTCGCCAATTGCCGGACTGGGAAACACTGCCATACGACAGCTTCTCTCCGCACCAGGATCTGATCTCCGAGCGTTTGCGCACCTTGCATGCCCTGACCATGCACGAGGTCGATGTACTGACGGTCCCCGTCACCACCGCCTTGTATCGTCTGGCACCGCCCTCCTTTCTGGCCGCCTACACCTTCTCATTCCGCCAGGGCGACGAGCTGGATGAGGCGCAACTGCGCGCCCAGTTGATGTTGGCCAACTACACCCATATGACACAGGTCAGCGCTCCAGGCGAATTCAGCATTCGCGGTGGCCTGATTGACCTGTTCCCTATGGGTTCAGTGTTGCCTTATCGTCTGGACCTGTTCGACAACGAAATTGAAAGCATACGCAGCTTTGATATCGACACCCAGCGCAGCCTGTATCCGGTCAAGGAAATCCAGCTGCTACCCGGCCGTGAATTCCCCATGGACGAAGAGGCGCGTACGCAATTCCGGGCGCGTTTCCGCGAGTTCTTTGAGGGCGATCCTTCACGTGCCCTGCCCTATAAAGATGTAGGCAACGGCATTGCCTTTGCCGGTATTGAATACTATCTGCCGCTGTTCTTTGAAGAAACAGCCACCTTGATGGACTATGTGCCCCAAGGCAGCCTGGTCGTTACTCACGGGGATGCACAAAACGCGATTGGCCGCTTCCAGAGCGATACTCATAGCCGTTTTTCCTTCCTGAAGAACGACCGTGAACGCCCGATTCTGCCGCCAGAAAGCCTGTTTTTGTCAGACGAGCAGTTTTTCAATGGCATCAAGCCTTTCAGCCGCCTGAGCCTGAGCGCCCAGGCTGACAACCAGCCTATCGCTCATTCCGATTTCGAGCCTTTGCCTGTGGTTGCTGTAAACCGACGCGACAAGGATCCATTGGCTCAACTGCGGCAAGAAGTGCTGGACCCGAAAAACCGGACCGTGCTGTGTGCGGATTCGGCAGGTCGTCGGGAAACGCTGCTGCAGATGCTGCGTGAACATGATCTGTCACCCGCAACAGACTGCCAGAGTCTGGCCGATTTCCTGGAGTCAGACGCGGCTTTTGCCCTGGTCGTCGCGCCTTTGTCACGTGGCTTTGCCTTGGTGCATGACAGCCTGAGCCTGCTGACTGAAAACGACCTTTACCCCACCCAGACTCGCACCCAAAGCAGCCGTCGCCGCAACGAGCGCAGCAGCGATGTGGAAGCCATGGTGCGGGACCTGTCCGAGCTACGTGAAGGCGACCCCGTGGTTCACGCCGAGCACGGGATTGGTCGCTACTGCGGCCTGAAAGAAATGGACCTGGGCGAAGGCCCGGTCGAGTTCCTGCACCTGGAATACGCCAAAGGCAGCACTTTGTATGTGCCCGTAGCCCAGTTGCACGTGATTGCCCGTTACAGCGGTGCTGATCCCGAGCATGCACCTTTACACCAGCTCGGCTCCGGCCAATGGGATAAGGCCCGCCGCCGCGCAGCGAAACAAGCACGTGACAGCGCTGCGGAATTGCTGGCTCTGTACGCTCAGCGCGCCGCTCGTGAAGGCTTCAAGTTCAAGCTGCCGCTCAATGACTATCAAGCCTTCTCCGAAGGGTTTGGCTTTGAGGAAACACCGGACCAGGCTGCTGCCATTGAAGCCGTCGTGAACGACATGACGTCCGGCCAGCCTATGGACCGTCTGGTCTGCGGGGATGTGGGCTTTGGTAAAACCGAAGTCGCCCTGCGTGCCGCCTTTCTGGCCGTGGCCAACGGCAAACAGGTTGCCCTGTTGTGCCCAACCACTCTGCTGGCCGAGCAACATGCGCAGACCTTCTCGGACCGTTTTGCCGACTGGCCTATCCGTGTTGCCGAACTGTCCCGCTTCCGTTCGACCAAGGAAACGCAAGCCGCGATTGCGGGCCTGCGCGATGGCAGCGTAGATATTGTGATTGGTACGCACAAAATCCTGTCCTCGGACGTGCGTTTCAAACAACTGGGTCTGGTCATCATCGACGAGGAACACCGCTTTGGTGTGCGCCAGAAAGAGGCCTTGAAACAGCTGCGTGCCGAAGTCGATATCCTGACCCTGACCGCGACACCTATTCCACGCACCTTGGGCATGTCCCTGGAAGGCATACGGGACTTTTCCGTCATTGCCACGGCACCGCAAAAACGTCTGGCGATCAAGACCTTCGTGCGTCGTGAAGATGGCAGCACCATACGCGAAGCGCTGCTGCGCGAATTGAAACGCGGTGGTCAGGTCTACTTCCTGCATAACGAAGTCGAGACCATTCACAACCGCCGTGCCCGTCTGGAAGAACTGGTGCCAGAAGCCAGTATTGCAGTGGCTCACGGCCAAATGCCGGAACGCGAACTGGAAGCCGTCATGAAGGGCTTCTACCAGAAGCGCTACAACGTGCTGCTGTGTACCACGATTATTGAAACCGGCATTGACGTGCCTACGGCCAATACTATCGTCATCCACCGTGCGGATCGCCTGGGTCTGGCTCAACTGCACCAGCTGCGCGGACGAGTGGGTCGATCCCACCACCAGGCTTATGCCTATCTGCTGACCCCTGGCGAGGATGCCATCACCAGCAATGCGAAAAAGCGGCTGGAAGCCATTCAAGCCATGGAAGAGCTGGGTGCAGGCTTTTTCCTGGCCATGCACGATCTGGAAATTCGGGGTGCCGGTGAAGTGCTGGGCGAATCCCAATCCGGCGACATTCAGGAAGTGGGCTATTCCATGTATGCGGATATGCTCAACACGGCCGTCAAAGCCCTGAAAGCAGGTGAAGAACCTGACCTAGACTCGCCCTTTGCCTTGCAGTGCGAAGTGAATCTGCATACTTCTGCGCTGCTGCCAGCCAACTACTGTCCGGATGTGAATGCCCGTCTGGGACACTACAAAGCCCTGTCACACGCCCGTACCGAAGACGACCTGATCCATATCCATGAGGAGCTGATCGACCGCTACGGCCTGCTACCAGAAGCGGGCGAAAACCTGCTGGCCGTGCATCGCTTGCGCATCAAGGCCGAACCGCTGGGCATTGTGAAAATCGATGCCAGCGAAGCTCAAGCGACGATTCAGTTTTCCTCCAAGCCCAATGTGGACGCGGTCAGCATTATTGAACTGGTGCAAAAGAACAAGCAGGTCCGCCTGGCTGGGCCAGACAAGCTGAAAGTTGAAATTACCAAAGGCGAGGAAATCAAGAACCGTATTCAAGCCGTGCGTAATGTCTTGAACAGCTTGCGCAAAGAGAAGTAAGCCTTAACAACAAGGCTAGGATGTAAAAAAGAGCGCTGCCCAAGGACAGCGCTCTTTTATTTTTGACAGCCAAACTCCTGCCTTGTGCGTTTACGCTGGTGAGCTTGAAGGCCTATATACAGACCAACTCTTGGTAAGCCTTGAGTTTGGGGCGCCCACCTTCATTCTTTCGCCAGACTACGCTGACGATCCGCCGACATCAAACGTCCAGGCGGAACCAGTTCAACACGGCATCCAACGGAGAGTGATTCAAGGCAAAGCTGGCTTGCTCCTGCACCACCGGCTTGGCACGATAAGCCACCGAGTACTTGGCCTTGGACATCATGGGCAAGTCATTGGCCCCATCTCCAATCGCAATACACTGCTCTGGACCTGCACCCAGCTCAGCCGCCAGTTCCTGCAGGAAACGGGCTTTAGCCTGACCATCTACAATTGCGCCCAACACTTTACCGGTCAGCTTGCCGTCCACCACTTCCAAGGTGTTGGAGTGGGCGTAGCTCAAACTGAAACGGTCTTTCATGCGCTCGGTGAAGAAGGTGAAGCCCCCCGACACCAGCAAAGTTTTCACCCCGTGGGCATGGGCCGTCGCAATCAAACGATCCGCACCCAGGTTAGGCTGCAAGCGCTCTTCATAGACGCGAGTCAGATCGCTGACCGGCACACCTTCCAGAAATGCGACACGGCGATTCAGACTCTCGGTGAAGTCCTTGATTTCGCCGCGCATGGCCGCTTCAGTAATTGTGGCAACCTGCTCCTTGCGGCCAGCCATATCAGCAATCTCGTCAATACATTCGATATTGATCAGCGTGGAATCCATGTCCATTGCCAGCACACGCATTTCTTTCAGGCGATCAATCTGCTCCAGAAAAGCAAAATCCATCGCGCCGGTCTTGCACAGGGCCTGCACCTCAGCGCGTTGCGTAGCATCTGCACCCAGCAGGCGCACGGCGGTAGGACCCAACTCCTGGACTCCATCGGCCTGCACCACTGCCGCAATTTTTTCGATGATGGCGCTATCCAGGCGCGGCCCTTGAAGAATGAGATGAGACATCAGATCGTCCACAAAGCAAGAAAATACAGCACAGCCACTGTGCCAAAAGACGATTATTGTAGCCTGCTGCAGCCCCGGCACGGCCCTGCCAACAGGCGACAATGTCAGTTTTCAGCCTGAACTCATCCTGCTACGATAAAAGCTATCGCGAAATGACCGAGGACGCCCTCCATGTACATCTGGCCCAACAATACCTTGCTGGATCTGCTCCACATCGAACATCCCATCGTTCAAGCCCCTATGGCCGGCGCCCAAGACAGCGAACTGGCCATTGCCGTTGCTCGTGCTGGCGGTCTGGGCTCTTTGGCCTGCGCCATGCTCAGTCCGGAGCAGATTCGGGAACAAGTAGGCTTGTTCCGGCAAGCCGTATCGGCCCCTATCAATCTGAACTTCTTTTGTCATGAAGACCTGCGCCTGGAGCCAGAGGCTCTGCAAGAGTGGCGTCTGCGCCTGATGCCTTACTACCAGGAATACGGCCAGGACCCCAATCAGGAATTGCCCAAAGCGGCACGCGCGCCCTTCTCCAGTCAGCATGCAGAATTGGTCGAAGACCTGAAACCCGAAGTCGTCAGCTTCCACTTCGGCTTGCCCTCCCCCGAGCTGGTCCAGCGTGTGAAAAAAGCCGGTGCCCTGGTCATGTCCAGCGCTACCACGACAGCTGAGGCGGTCTGGCTGCAAGAGCACGGCGCCGACATCATCATCGCCCAGGGTCTGGAAGCCGGTGGCCACCGTGGCATATTCCTGGACGATAAAGTGCATACACAAGTGGGCACCATGTCTTTGGTTCCCCAGATTGCCGATGCCGTCACTATTCCCGTGATTGCGGCCGGTGGTATTGCCGATGGACGCGGTATTGCTGCCGCCCTGGCCTTGGGCGCCAGCGCAGCTCAAATTGGCACGGCCTACCTGTTCTGCCCTGAATCCAAGATCACTCCACTGCATCGCGAAGCCCTGTCCAATAGTCGCTCGGACGGCACAGCCTTGACCAATCTGTTCTCCGGTCGCCCTGCCCGCAGTATCCGCACTCGTCTGATGGATGAAATCGGTCCTTTAAGTGCCAGCGCTCCGGTATTTCCCCATGCGGGTTCGGCTCTCAGCCCGCTGCGTATCGAAGCTGAAAAACAAGGTCGTACCGAATTCAGTTCCCTCTGGAGCGGACAAAGCGCTGCCTTGGGTCGTGCCCTGCCTGCCGAGGAACTGACACTGGTTCTCGCCCAAGAGGCTCAGGGCGTCTGCAAGCGTCTGGGCGTGGCTGGCGCTACCCATGCTCCCCTGGACAAACCTTGATCGATTCTGCGGGCTGCACACGCGGTGTGCAGCCCCTCACATGCGTCAAAGCCAGCCGCTGACGGCATGGCCCAGACATTCAGGACAAAAAAAACCTCGCAAAATTGCGAGGTTTTTTTCATGCATTCAGCACTATTCAAACTTGCCCTTGGGGTGACGCATCAAATAGCGATACACAAAGCCGGGGTACGCCATCACCAAAAACAGAGCAAAGGTAATGGTGTAGAACACCCAAGTTTGCTTGAACGGGTTACCGATACTGGCTTCAAAAGCAAAGCCGAACGCACCCATAATCCCGTAAAAAGCACAGACTTCCAGAAGGCGAGAAAAAAAGCCTTTGGAAACTTTCTGATGGCGAGAGCGCCAGGCCGGGAAGTAAAACATGGCCCCCACCAAAGCCAGACCCAAAAACAACTTGCCCAACATGACTGGCAAGGAGCTCAGGCCGGAGCTGGAGGCAATCACCGTGTAGATTCCCAAACCCAAAGCAGCCAGCACGGCCAGGTACACAAGGCCAACGATCAGCTGCAGCCAGGGCGAGAGGCCTGAGCGCTCGCCCGGCATGGACCAAGGCAAAACCAGCAAGGGCTTTTCCACGAGAAACGGCAGATTAGCCGTAATCACGGAAAGAACAATCAAGACCCAGATGGAAAGGCTTTGGTCCATAGTGCTACCTACTTAAAACTGCAAGGAAGACTGAATCACGCGGATGCAGGTGTCCATCAAGCCACCAGGCAATACGCCCAGGCCGATAATCAGAACGCCGTTTACCAGCATGACCAGCTTGGTCAGCAAGCCCGTTGCCACAGGATGCTCTTCACCTTCAGGTTCGTCGAAGTAAACAACCTTCACGACACGCAGGTAGTAGAAAGCACCAATCAAGGACATGATCACGGCAAACACAGCCAGCCAGACATAGCCTGCACCCACCACGGCTTGCAGAACACTCAGCTTGGCAGCAAAGCCGGACAGCGGAGGAATACCAGCCAGGGAGAACATGGACAGCAGCCAGATCAAAGCCAGACCAGGGTTACGGCGGTTCAGGCCTTTCAGGTCGCTGATGTTTTCGCATTCAAAACCACGACGGCTCAGGATCAGGATCAGACCGAAAGTGCTCAGGGTGGTCAAAACGTAGATCACCACATAGAACAGCGAAGCACCGTAGGCTTGAGAGTGAGTCTCGCCATTGAACACGCCAGCCAGCAAGCCCAGGAAAATGAAACCCATGTGCGAGATGGTCGAATACGCAAGCATACGCTTGAGATTCTTTTGCATGATCGCAGTCAGGTTACCCAGAGCCAGCGACAGCACAGCCATGATCAGCAACATGGGCTGCCAGTCCACGGCAATACCGTGCAGAGCCTCAACCAGGAAGCGCATGGTTACGGCAAAAGCAGCCAGTTTAGGAGCAGCACCGATGATCAGGGTAACGGTAGTAGGAGCGCCTTGATAGACGTCCGGTGTCCACATATGGAAAGGAGCAGCCGTCAATTTGAAGGCCAGACCTGCCACAACAAACACCACACCGAAGACCAGAGCCAGACGTTCGGCTTGACCGTTAGCGATGACCTCAGCGATACGTGGGAGTTCCAGATGGCCGGTAGCGCCAAAAATCATGGACATACCGTACAGCAAGATACCCGATGCCAACGCACCCAGAACGAAGTACTTCAACGCCGCTTCAATGGACTGACGGTGTTCACGACGCAGCGCAACCAGTGCGTACAGCGCAAAGGACATCAGCTCCACACCCAGATAAGCGGTCAACATGCTGTTGGCCGAAATCATGATCATCTGGCCCAGCAGAGCCATCAGAGTCAGGGTGTAGAGTTCGCCACCGCGTTCCATCATGTCGCGCTGTTCGGCGTACTCACGACCGTAGATCAGGGTAGCGGCGACGGCCACACACGAAAGCAGCTTCAGAAAGTGCGCCAACTCGTCTGCGACGAACAGGCCACCAAACGAGACACCGCTCACGCCCTTGGACCACTGCCAGGCTACGCTGGCCGCAACCACGGCAAGCGTCAACAGGCTCAGAACAAACGTCGAGTGGCGCTGTTTGTGTTTGCTGAAAGCATCAAAAATCAGCACACACGAAGCCAGAACCAGGAGCAGGATCTCGGGCAAAGCCAGAGAAAAGTTAAAGGTAGTATCCATAGTGATTCGGCCTACAGTTTCGAGATGGAGACGTGTTGCAGCAACGCTTCAACCGAAACGTGCATGACCTCGGTAAATGGCTTGGGATACACACCCATGCCCAGCACCGCAATCGCCATTACGCCAAGAACGAAGAACTCACGGCCACTCAGGTCGCTCATGCCGGCAACATTGTCGTTACCCACGGGGCCAAAGGCCACGCGCTTGAGCATCCACAGCGAGTAAGACGCGCCTGTAATCAGCGCTGTTGCAGTCAACAGACCGATCCAGAAGTTGTACTCCACCGCGCCCATGATGACGGTGAACTCACCGATAAAGCCGCTGGTGCCTGGCAAACCGCTGTTGGCCATAGAGAACAGCACAAAGAAGGTAACGAAACGAGGCATCACCTTGACCACACCACCGTAATCGGCGATTTGACGGCTGTGCAGACGGTCGTACAGAACACCGATACACAGGAACATGGCACCGGACACGAAACCGTGCGAGATCATTTGCATGATCGCGCCTTCCATACCCGTGGTGTTGAACACGAAAAAGCCCAGCGTGACAAAACCCATGTGAGCCACAGAGGAGTAAGCCACCAGCTTTTTCATATCGTCCTGAACGATGGCGACCAGACCAATGTAGATCACCGCGACCAGAGACAGGGCAATGATGATTCCGGCTAGACCTTGCGAAGCATCAGGAGCGATGGGCAGGGAAAAGCGCAGGAAACCGTAAGCACCCAGTTTCAACATGATGGCCGCCAGCACCACGGAACCACCAGTAGGTGCTTCCACGTGGGCATCCGGCAACCAGGTGTGGACAGGCCACATAGGCACTTTCACAGCAAAAGCCATGAACAGAGCAGCAAAGATCAGCACCTGAGTGGTGTAATCCAGCGGCACTTTATGCCAGGTCAGGATATCGAAAGTACCGCCGGACACATTCCACAAGTAGATGAATGCGATCAGGGTCAACAGCGAGCCGAGCAAGGTGTACAAGAAGAACTTGACCGATGCATACACGCGGTTCGGACCACCCCAGATACCGATGATCAAGTACATCGGGATCAGCGTGGCTTCAAAGAACACGTAAAACAGCAAGCCATCCAAAGCGGCAAACACGCCAACCATCAGACCCGACAGGATCAGGAAGGCACCCATGTATTGAGCCACGCGGTTCTTGATTACCTGCCAGCCCGCCAGCACCACGATCACCGTGATGAAAGCAGTCAGCAGAACAAACCACATGGAAATACCGTCCACGCCAAGGTGGTAATTCACCTTGAAGGCATCAATCCAGGGGGCCAGCTCGACAAACTGCATGTCGGCCGTACCGGGATTGAAGCCCGTGTACAGAGGAATAGTGACAACAAGACCGGCAATCGAACCCAGCAGAGCCAGCCAGCGGGTGAAGGTGGGACGATCATCACGCCCCAGAGCCAGCACCAACAGGCCAGCGACGATAGGTACGAAAATCGCCAGCGTTAACCAAGGAAGAGTAGAAGACGCCATATCGCTAGCCATTTACCGAACCGTCAGTACAAAAAAGGATAAGAGCGCCAGGATCCCGAGGATCATGGCAAAGGCGTAGTGATAGACATAGCCGGACTGGATATGACGGCTGATTGCAGCCACCCAGCCCACTACGCGTGCACTACCGTTGACCACCAGGCCGTCAATCAGACCGCGGTCAGCACCTTTCCAGAGGCCCGTACCCAGGCAGCGAACGCCACGAGACAGCACTTGCTCGTTGAACCAGTCAACGTAGTACTTGTTCTCCAGGATACGGTAGATAAAAGAGCAGTTCTTTTTGATAGCGGCAGGCAAAGCAGGATTAACCAGGTACATGTACCAGGCCACCACAGCACCAGCCACAACCAGCCAGAATGGCAGTGTGCCAAAACCGTGTACGGCGTAAGCCATCCAGTCGGTCCAGTGCTCGGCCAGCGTTGCCATTGCAGGGTGTTCAGGCAGAACCGTCACAATGCCTTCAAAGTAGCCACCGAACAGCAATGGATCAACGAACCAGATACCGGCGAAGATCGACGGAATGGCCAGCAGAACCAGAGGCAGCGTAACCACCCAAGGCGACTCGTGAGGATCGCCACCGTGAGCGTGATGGTCGTCGTGGCCATGCGACTCGTCGTGCTTGACGTCACGGAAGCGCTCTTTGCCGTGGAATACCAGGAAGTACAGACGGAAGGAGTACAGCGAGGTGACGAACACACCGATCAGTGTGGCGTAGTAAGCGTAGGTCGAACCCCAGATACCGGCTTCGCCTGCGGCTTCGATGATGTGCTCTTTCGAGTAGAAACCAGAGAAGAACGGCGTACCCACCAGAGCCAGCGTACCGATCAGGAAAGTCAGCCAGGTAATAGGCATGTACTTGCGCAGACCACCCATATTGCGGATGTCCTGATCGTGGTGCATACCGATAATCACCGAACCAGCGCCCAGGAACAGCAAGGCTTTGAAGAAAGCGTGTGTCATCAGGTGGAACACAGCAGCCGAGTAAGCCGAAGCACCCAGAGCTACCGTCATGTAACCCAGCTGGGACAAGGTGGAGTAAGCCACAACGCGTTTGACGTCGTTCTGGATAATACCCAGCAAGCCCAGGAACAAGGCACCCGTTGCACCGATCACGATGATGAAGGACAGCGCGGTTGTCGACTGTTCAAACACAGGCGAGAAACGAGCCACCATGAAGATACCGGCCGTCACCATGGTCGCGGCGTGAATCAGCGCCGAGATAGGAGTAGGACCTTCCATGGAGTCAGGCAGCCAGCTGTGCAAAGGAACCTGAGCCGATTTACCCATGGCACCCACAAACAGGGCCAGAGCAGCAACGGTCAGCAATTGCCAGTCAGTACCGGGGAATGTCATGGTGCTCAGTTCCTGAACCTTGGCGAACACGTCGCTGTAGTTCATGGAGCCGGTGTAGGCGTAGAGCAAGCCAATACCCAGAGCAAAACCGAAGTCACCCACACGGTTGACCAGGAAGGCCTTCATGTTGGCAAAAATGGCAGTCTTGCGCTCGTACCAGAAACCGATCAGCAGGTAAGACACCAGACCCACCGCTTCCCAACCGAAGAACAGCTGCAGCATGTTGTTGGACATGACCAGCATCAGCATCGAGAAGGTAAACAGCGAGATGTAGGAGAAAAAGCGCTGGTAGCCCGGATCATCTTTCATGTAGCCAATGGTGTAGATATGCACCATCAGCGACACGGACGTCACCACCACCATCATCAGGGCAGTCAGCTTGTCGATCAGAAAGCCGATATCCCACTGAATGCTGCCAATGGTGATCCAGGTGTAGACCGGACCGTTGAAGGTCTGGCCTTCCAGAACCTGCAACATGACCATGACCGAGCCGATAAAGGAAATCAGCACGCCCGCGATCGTAATCAGGTGAGCGCCTGTCTTGCCGATAAATCGACCCAGAAAGCCGGTACCGAACAAACCGGCTAGCGCCGAACCCACCAGGGGAGCAAGCGCAATCGTTAAGTAAAGATTTATGGAGTTCATTAGTGTGCTATCCCATCAACCCTTGAGCTGGTCGAGATCCTGGACATTGATCGAATTAAGGTTACGGAACAACAGAACCAGAATTGCAAGACCAATGGCCGCCTCGGCCGCAGCGACCGTCAGGACGAAAAAGACAAACACCTGACCTGCCTCGTTGCCCATCCAGGTGGAGAAGGCCACAAAGTTCATGTTGGCCGACAAAAGAATCAGCTCAACAGACATGAGCAAGATAATCAGGTTGCGACGGTTCAAGAAAAAGCCGAACAGGCCAATCGTGAACAGCACAGCGCCCAGGACCAAATAGTGCGCAAGCGTCAGCGTCATCATCATTTGTCTCCTGGCACGACAGCGTCAGCCGAACTGGACGCCGACGGCTTTTCGGTTTGAGAAGGAATGGAAACCATGCGCAGACGGTCTTGCGAACGAACCTTGACTTGTTCGCTGGAGACGGTGCGCTTGACACCTTCACGTTTACGCAGAGTCAGTGCAATGGCCGAGATCATGCCAACCAGCAGCACAATGCCACCGAGCAACACCGCCAGCACGTACTGGGAGTACATCAACTCGCCAATAACACGGGTGTTGTTGTAGTCCGCAGCCACCGCGGCAGCAGGTGCCGTTGTGAACCACAGCTTGGTCAGCACAAAGCCCATTTCCAGAACCATGATGGCGCCGATCAACAGCCCCATAGGCACGTGAGCCTTGAATTTCTTGGCAGCGGATTCCTGACGAACGTCCAGCATCATGATGACGAACAGGAACATCACCATCACGGCGCCCACATAGACCACCACCAGCAAGAGGCCCAGGAACTCGGCGCCCATCGTGATCCACATCATGGCGGCCGTGAAGAACACCAGAATCAAATGCAATACGGCTGTAACCGGATTCTTGGCAGCGATCACGCGATACGCGGCCACCACCATCACCAGCGCCAGCACATAAAACAGAACAGTAGTAAATAACATGAGTGTAGAGCTCCGGCCTTAGCGATAAGGTGCATCTGCGGCACGACGACGAGCGATCTCGTCTTCGTAGCGGTCACCGATAGCCAGCAGCATGTCCTTGGTGTAGTACAAATCGCCGCGTTTTTCACCGTGGTACTCGTGAATGTGCGTTTCCACGATCGAATCGACCGGGCAGCTTTCTTCACAGAAACCACAGAAAATACACTTGGCCAGATCGATGTCATAACGCGTAGTACGGCGGGTGCCATCCTCGCGCTCTGCCGATTCGATCGAGATGGCCATGGCGGGACATACGGCCTCGCACAGTTTGCACGCGATGCAACGCTCTTCGCCGTTTTCGTAGCGACGCAAAGCGTGCAGGCCGCGAAAACGTGGCGAAGCGGGCGTAGTTTCAACGGGATAACGCAGGGTTACCTTGCGCTTGAAGAAATACTTCCCCGTCAGGCGCATGCCTTTGAGCATCTCGGACAGCATCAGGCTGCCAAAGAAATCTTTGATTGCTTCCATAATCTTGCCCCTTAGCCTTAATGCCAGATGTTCCAGGGCGTCTGCATCCAGATCGCCACAATAACCAGCCAAACACCGGTCAGCGGGATAAATACTTTCCAGCCCAAACGCATGATCTGGTCATAGCGGTAACGTGGGAACGTTGCACGGAACCAGATGAACATGGAGACCACGACAAAGGTCTTCAGACCCAGCCACAGCCACCCCGGAATCCAGGTAAATGGAGCGAACTCGACAATGGGAGTCCAGCCACCCAAGAACATGATGGACGCCAGAGCCGACAGGAAAATCATGTTGGCGTATTCGCCCAAGAAGAACAGAGCGAAACCAGTACCGGAGTACTCCACCATGGGACCGGCCACAATTTCCGATTCGCCTTCCACCACGTCAAACGGGTGACGGTTGGTTTCAGCAACGGCGGAAATCACGTAGATCACAAACAGTGGCAGCAATGGCAGCCAGTTCCAGGACAGGAAGTTCAAGCCCTTGTCCGCAAAGTAACCCTGAGTCTGACCAAGCACGATGCCCGACAGATTCAGCGTGCCGGAAACCAGCAACACGGTAATCAGCACGAAACCGATGGCCAGTTCGTAGGACAGCACCTGAGCGGCTGCGCGCAGACCACCCAGCAAGGCGTACTTGGAGTTGGAAGCCCAACCGGCCACGATCACACCGTACACACCCAGCGAAGTAATCGCCAGAATGTACAGCAGACCGGCGTTAACGTCGGACAGAACCACATCGGGGCTGAAAGGAATCACAGCCCAGGCAGCCAGAGCAGGCATCAGCGTCACAACCGGAGCCAACAGGTACAGGACCTTGTTGGACTTCGCTGGAACGATCAGCTCTTTGGTCAGCAGTTTGAAAACATCAGCGAAAGGCTGCAGCAAGCCACGATAACCAACACGGGTTGGTCCCAGACGAACGTGCATGAAGCCGATCATCTTGCGTTCCCAGTAAGTCAGGTAGGCAACACACAGAATGACGGGCACAGCGATGGCAACAACCTTCAGCAGCGTCCACACCACATACCATGCGGTCGGACCCAGCAGGTCCGTGCCGTAGCTATTGATGGCAGAGAGAAATTCCATGTTATGCACGCTCCACTGTCAATTGACCGAATGCGCTACCCAAAGCGGCTGTTTCAGAAAAAGCGGTGGCAACACGCACCGAGTTCAATGCCACGGTGTCATCCAGCTGAGCTGGCAGGCTGACTTCGCCTTGCGAAGAACGAACCTTTACCAGATCGCCGTCAGCCAGACCCAGTTGGGCCAGCGTGGCAGCGGCCATGCGAGCCGTAGGTGCTGCCGAAGCAGGTGTTTCCTGCAAGGGAGCCGAACGGCGCACCAGCGCATCGCTACGGTAGATAGGCACATCAGCCACACGCTCCAGACCGCTTGCTGCAGGCAGAACGCTGGCAGCCAGATTGATCTGGTTGGACAGACGCGATTCCACACCGGCAGCCATGACAGAGTCACGAACCGATTCGGAGGTTTCATCGTCAAAACCATCCAGCTGGAACAGATTGCCCAGCACGCGCAGAACCTTCCAGGCCGGACGTGTATCGCCCACAGGAGCTGCAGCACCCTTGAAGCTTTGTACACGGCCTTCGGCGTTCACGAAGGTGCCGGAGGTTTCAGTGAAAGGAGACACGGGCAGCATCACATCGGCCCACTGCTCGGCAGCGGAACGATATGAAGTCAGCGCGACCGAGAAGGTGGCGGACTTCAGTGTTTCTACTGCTCGTTCGCCCAGATCGCTGTCCAGTGCTGGCTCAACATTCAGAACCAGGTAAGCACGCAGGGTTTGAGCCAGCATTTGCTCGGCAGTCAAACCGCCCTTGCCCGGTACGGCGTTAGCCAAATAACCACCCACGGTGTTACCACCGGCAGTCAGGAAGCCCAGCTTGGCACCGCTAGCCTGTGCAATCGCATTGGCGTTGGCAGCAATTACGCTAGCCTGATCCGAGTTGACAGCCATATTGCCCAGCAAGATAGCGACGCGTTCGCCGGAAACCAGGCTGTCAGCAATCTGCTGAGCTTCAGCAGAAACTTGCACGCCTTCCAGACCCGCAGGAACTGCGCTGTCTTTGGCTTTGGCAACGGCAACCAGCACTTGAGCCAGAGAGTTGGCCAACTGGCTGGGAGCCACCGTCATGCGGCCAGCAATCGCATTGAACAATGGATTATCGGCAGCCGAATCAATAAAGGAAACTTGAGCGCCACGTTTGACAGCCTGACGCAGACGCTGGGCCATCAAGGGGTGATCTTTACGCAGGAAGGAGCCCACGACCAGAACGCGATCGAGCTCGTTCAAGGCGGTCAGAGGCATACCCA
Source organism: Alcaligenes sp. 13f (assembly GCF_020496585.1). Classification (NCBI taxonomy): domain Bacteria; kingdom Pseudomonadati; phylum Pseudomonadota; class Betaproteobacteria; order Burkholderiales; family Alcaligenaceae; genus Alcaligenes; species Alcaligenes sp. 13f. The sequence continues at coordinate 34,289 of NZ_JAHKKC010000012.1, read as the reverse complement.
ACCAAGGCACACCGGCCAGAGCACCATCCAGACGGGCATCGGTCTGACGCAGACGGAAGTCCACGTTTTCGGTACCCAGAGCACGACCCAGACGAGCCAGCAAAGCCAGTTCTTCAGTCGTGGAGGTAGCCGAACCAATACAGCCCAGCTGATCTGCACCAAACTTCTCGCGCACGGCGTTCATGCCGGCAACGATGGTTTGCATGGCGTCGTTCCAGGAGGCTTCGCGCCACTGGCCGTCATCACCGCGCACCATGGGGCGAGTCAGACGATCTTCGGTGTACAGGCCTTCGTAGGAGAAACGGTCACGGTCGCTGATCCAGCACTCGTTGACTTCGTCGTTCTCGAAAGGAACAACACGCAGCACCTTGTCCATCTTGGCTTGCAGCACCAGGTTGGCGCCCACGCTGTCGTGCGGGCTAACGCTGCGACGACGGGCCAGTTCCCAGGTACGGGCATTGAAGCGGAAAGGTTTGGAGAGCAAGGCACCTACGGGACAAACGTCAATCATGTTGCCCGACAATTCGGACTCGACTGCGCGCCCCACAAAGGTGGTGATTTCGGCGTGTTCGCCGCGGTTGAGCATACCAACCTCTTGAACGCCGGCGATTTCTTCGCCAGTACGCACACAGCGGGTGCAGTGAATGCAACGCTGCATGGCTTCGGTCGAGATCAGTGGACCCATGGATTTGGCGGCCACGACGCGCTTTTCTTCCTTGTAGCGCGACTCGGAGCCACCGTAACCCACGGCCAGATCCTGCAGCTGACACTCACCGCCCTGATCACACACGGGGCAATCCAGGGGGTGGTTGATCAGCAGGAATTCCATGACGCTCTTTTGAGCGGCAATGGCTTTTTCCGAACGAGTACGCACAACCATGCCGTTGGTGACGGGAGTGGCGCAAGCAGGCAAAGGCTTGGGCGCTTTTTCCACGTCCACCAAACACATGCGGCAGTTGGCGGCAATACTCAGTTTTTTGTGATAACAGAAGTGCGGCACGTAGACCCCGGCGTCATGGGCAGCCTGAATGACCATGCTGCCTTCCGGGGCGTCAACTTTAATGCCATCGATGGTGAGTTCTACCATTACGTTGTCCTGGCCTACAAATATTGAGGCACCACACAGCCTTTATGCTCGATGTGGTGTGCGAACTCGTCGCGGAAATGCTTAACGAAACTGCGCACCGGCATGGCAGCAGCATCACCCAGGGCGCAAATGGTGCGACCCATGATGTTCTGTGCGATGTCATCGAGCATGTCCAGATCTTCTGGGCGACCTTGACCGTTCTCGATACGATGCACCATGCGCCACAACCAGCCTGTGCCTTCCCGGCACGGCGTGCACTGGCCGCAGCTTTCGTGATAGTAAAAATAGGACAGGCGCAGCAGGGACTTGACCATGCAACGAGTCTCGTCCATCACGATGACAGCGCCCGAACCCAGCATGGAACCAGCCTTGGCAATGGAGTCATAGTCCAGGTTGGTCGCCATGATGATGTCGGCGGGCAAAACGGGCGAGCTGGAACCACCAGGGATCACAGCTTTCAGTTTGCGACCGTCGCGCATGCCGCCTGCCAATTCCAGCAAGGTGGCAAACGGTGTACCCAGAGGCACTTCGTAGTTACCGGGACGCTCTACGTCGCCAGTAATGGAGAAGATCTTGGTACCGCCCGCATTGGGGATACCCACTTCCAGGTATTCCTGACCGCTGTTGCGCAAAATCCAGGGTACAGCCGCGAAGGTTTCGGTGTTGTTGATGGTTGTCGGCTTGCCGTACAGACCAAAACTGGCCGGGAATGGTGGTTTGAAGCGAGGCTGGCCCTTCTTGCCTTCCAGGGACTCCAGCAGCGCAGTTTCTTCACCGCAAATATAGGCACCGTAACCGTGGAACGCATGCAGCTGGAAGCTGAAATCCGAACCCAGGATCTTGTCACCCAGGAAGCCAGCCGCACGGGCCTGTTCCAGCGCTTCTTCAAAACGCTGATAAATTTCGAACACTTCACCGTGGATGTAGTTGTAGCCCACGGTAATACCCATGGCGTAGGCTGCAATGGCCATGCCTTCGATCACGATGTGCGGGTTGAAACGCAGGATATCGCGGTCTTTGAAAGTGCCGGGTTCGCCCTCGTCGGAGTTACATACCAGGTACTTTTGACCGGGCAAGCTGCGGGGCATGAAGCTCCACTTCAAACCCGATGGAAAACCCGCACCACCACGACCGCGCAAGGCCGAAGTCTTGACTTCAGCAATCACGTCTTCGGGCTTCATGCCGGTAGTCAGTACTTTACGCAGAGCTTCATAGCCACCACGCTTGACGTACTCTTCCAGGCCCCAGTTATCGCCGTTCAAACCAGCCAGAATCTGTGGCTGAATATGACGATCATGAAAAATCATGCTGCGCGACAGGTCGCCACCAGGGTTAGGTTCCAATCCCTGTGCGAACTTGCGCAGAATGTCCGGTGCAATCATGCCGATTCTCCGTGTGTCTTCAATTCTTCGAGCATGGCATCAATGCGCTCGGCTTCCATGCGCACGCACATGTGCTGATTGTTCAGCAGCATGACGGGCGAATCACCACATGAACCCATGCACTCTCCCATGATCAGGGAGAACTGGCCGTCCGCCGTGGTTTCACCGTATTCGATACCCAGTTTCTCTTTCAGGTACTCGCCAGCCTTGACGCCATCACGCAGCGCACAGGGCAAGTTGGTGCAAACGGAAATGGTGACGCGGCCAACGGGCTTGGTGTGGAACATGTTGTAGAAGGTCGCAACCTCCTGCACAGCGATAGGCTCCACGCCAATGTATTGGGCCACATCCTCGATAATTTCTGGCGATACCCAGCCTTTTTCCTGCTGGGCAATGGCCAGGGAGGCCATGATGGCAGAGCGACGTTGATCTGCCGGGAACTTGCTCAGTTCCTTATCTATCTGTTGGTAGGCTTTTTCGGAAAGCAACATAATTCGGTTCCGTTTTTCCAGGCGCGACCTTAGCGGTCGATCTCGCCAAACACAATGTCCTGCGTGCCGATGATCGTTACCGCGTCGGCAATCATGTGACCGCGGCTCATTTCATCGAGGGCCTGCAAGTGGACGAAGCCCGGAGCACGGATCTTCATGCGGTAAGGCTTGTTACCGCCGTCAGATACCAGATAAATGCCAAACTCGCCCTTGGGATGCTCCACACCGGCATACACTTCGCCAGTAGGCACGTGCATACCTTCGGAGAACAGTTTGAAATGGTGGATCAAGTCCTCCATCCCGGTTTTCATGCGTTCGCGCGATGGCGGCGCCACTTTGTGGTTATCCGTGATGACAGGACCGGGGTTGTTACGCAGCCACTGTACACACTGACGGATGATGCGGTTGCTCTCGCGCATTTCTGCGATACGAACCAGGTAACGGTCATAAGAGTCACCGTTGCGACCCACAGGAATATCAAATTCGACGCGATCATAGACTTCGTAGGGCTGCATCTTGCGCAGATCCCACTCCACGCCCGAACCACGCAGCATGGGGCCGGTAAAGCCCAACGCCTTGGCGCGATCGGGATCAACCACGCCCACGCCCACCAGACGCTGCTTCCAGATACGGTTATCGGTCAGCAAGGTTTCGTACTCGTCGACACAAGCGGGGAAACGGTTGGTGAAGTCTTCGATGAAATCCAGCAAAGAACCCGAACGCGCTTCGTTCATGGCTTTCAGTTCTTTGTCGGAGCGGTATTTGTTGGCCTTGTACTGAGGCATGGTGCCGGGCAGATCGCGGTAAACGCCACCAGGACGGTAGTAGGCCGCGTGCAAACGGGCGCCGGAGACCGCTTCGTAGCAGTCCATCAGGTCTTCACGTTCACGGAAGGCGTACAGGAACACGGCCATGGCACCCACGTCCAGCGCATGCGAACCGACCGACATCAGGTGGTTCAGGATGCGGGTGATCTCGTCAAACATGACGCGGATGTATTGGGCACGCAACGGCACCTCAACACCGACCAGACGCTCCACGGCCATACAGTAAGCGTGCTCGTTGACCATCATGGACACATAGTCCAGACGATCCATGTATGGCAGGGTTTGCAGGAAAGTGCGGTGCTCAGCCAGCTTTTCGGTGGCGCGATGCAACAAACCAATATGGGGGTCAGCACGCTGAATGACTTCGCCGTCCAGCTCAAGCACCAAACGCAACACACCGTGTGCGGCTGGGTGCTGAGGACCAAAGTTCAGGGTGTAGTTTTGAATTTCTGCCATGATGCTTATCGCCCAATTCCGTAATCGTCCTCGCGCACCACTCGTGGCGTGATTTCACGCGGCTCGATGGTGACGGGCTGGTAAATGACCCGCTTCTGCTCGGTGTCATAGCGCATTTCGACGTAGCCGGAGATGGGGAAGTCTTTGCGGAACGGATGACCGATGAAACCATAGTCGGTCAGGATGCGACGCAGATCAGGGTGGTTCTCGAAAATAATGCCGTATAGGTCAAACGCCTCGCGCTCGAACCAGTTCACCGACGGCCAGACCTCGAACAGGGTTGGCAAAGCGGGGAAATCGTCGTTGGGCACAAAGCAGCGCACACGCAGGCGCCAGTTGTGCTTCAAGGACATCAGGTGCAGTACAACGGCAAAGCGATGGGGAAACTGAGCCGATGCAGCCTGATAGGTGGGCGCTTTCCAGGCGGAATAATCAATCCCGCACAAGTCGATACAGGTCTCAAAGCGCAGATCAGCGTGGTCGCGAAGCAATGTGCAAGTGTCGACCCATGCATCAGCGGGCACTTCCAAAGTGAGTTCATTGCGCGCTTGCGTCAACGCAGCCTGCTCGCCAAGGATAGAGAGCAAGTTGGTTTTTAAAGTTTCTAGCCGTGTCATAGTCTTGTTTAGCCTGTTCTAACCGTTCAGCGTGCGATGGTATTGGTCAAACGGATCTTGTTCTGCATTTGCAGCAAGCCGTAAACCAAAGCCTCAGCAGTCGGAGGGCAGCCTGGCACGTACACATCTACCGGCACGATGCGATCACAGCCGCGAACGACCGAGTAGGAGTAGTGGTAGTAACCGCCACCGTTGGCACAGGAGCCCATGGAGACGACCCAGCGTGGCTCGGCCATCTGGTCGTACACCTTACGCAAGGCGGGTGCCATCTTGTTGCACAGGGTGCCCGCCACAATCATCAAGTCAGATTGACGTGGGCTGGGACGGAAAATAATGCCGAATTGGTCCAGGTCATAACGAGCTGCACCAGCGTGCATCATTTCCACTGCACAACAGGCCAGACCAAATGTCATGGGCCACATGGACCCTGTTTTTGCCCAGTTCAGAAACTTGTCTGCACTGGTCGTCACAAAACCTTCTTTGAGAATGCCGTCGATAGCCATAGTAGTTGCCTTTTGCCGGATCAGACCCTGGGAAGCCCCGGCCTATCCTGTTGCTGACCAAACCCGCTGTCATCAAGACGCATCCTCGTGCCCCTTATGCCCAGCAGCAGACGCGAAAACCCCTAGCAGGGTTCTCTATGGATGGGTTTACTCCCAGTCCAGAGCGCCTTTTTTCCATTCGTAGATAAAACCGACCGTCAAAACGGCCAGGAACGCCATAACGGTCCAGAAACCGACCAGGCCTACTGTTCCATTGGCCATGGCCCAGGGAAACAGAAAAGCGATTTCCAGATCGAACATGATGAACAGAATCGCGATCAGGTAGTAACGAATGTCCACCTTCATGCGCGAATCGCCGAATGCCTCAAAACCGCATTCGTAAGGAGAGAGCTTTTCAGCATCGGGCCGGTTTGGACCGAGCACTCGACCGACTAAAAGTAGAGCCAGGCCAATCCCAGTGGCGACGATGATAAATAGCAAAACGGGAAAGTACTCTTGCAGGTTCATGCAAAGCATCCAATCGCAGTAAATAAACTCTTGGATTGTAGCATTTTGAGAGCACAGTTTTGGGGGATAACCCCAAACCATTACATCTATGCACGGGTGTTGCACCCATGCCGCAAAAACTGTCAGCTACCTGACCAAAAACCCTTCAACTATTGATTATTTACTTTATTAAGGGTTGCGATTTCAGGCAACGGTTAATTATCTTACCCGCTTTTGTAAGGAAAATGTCAGCCACAACAGCCAGGAAAACGATTTTTTGCGCTTATTTTGTAAGCAAGACAAACAAGACCGAGCAGTCGGAATAGTAGATAAGCAAGCACAACACACAAGCGATTCGGACGCTAGGCACAGCAGGCCTCAGCATCACCTCATTCAACAGATCTGCACACAGAACCGCAAGAGCGAAGACAAGCACATACCAACAACCCTAGAAGCAACAGCCTCAAAACAGCCCAAGAGCCGCAATCCAAACAGACTGACCTGAACACCCCAGATAGCGAGCAATAAAAAAGCCATCCCGAAGGATGGCTTTTTATACTTCTTCAGCTCAAGCAAGCCCGAAGACTTGCTCATCGCGATGCATAGACATGCTACGCAAAACGATTAGAACTGGTGACGCAGACCAACGCCGATCAGAGTCGACTTAGCATCAGGCATGAAGTACACGTTCTTGACGTAGGAGCCAATTGCGTACACGTTCGTGCGCTTGCTCAGTGGGTGGCTGTAACCCAGGCTGAAAGTGTGCTGCTTCTTCATTTCCCAAGAATCGTGAGCGTAGCTTTGGTAGAACGAATCAGGAGCCTTATCTGGATCAGCCATAGTCCAAGAACCCATCACAGTGCCAGCACCAACTGGAGCAGACAGACCGACCAGGTAAGAGTTAACCTTCAAGCCTTTACCCAACAAAGCTTGTTGATTCAAATCTTCGCCAAAAGTACGGTTTTCGAACAAACCATTACGAGTTTGACCGAAGGCCAAATAAGCCTTGATAACCTCAAAGTCGTAGCTACCACCAATATTCCAAGAACGAACAGTAGTATCTTGGGCACCAGAGTAAGTAGCACCAGCACCCTGATTACCGGAAGCTGGGTTCAGACCACGCTTACGAATTTGGTCGTAAGTAAGTGCGACTCCAACAGGGCCATTGGCGTAACGCAAACCAGCAGTAATAGCTTGTTGGTTGAAGTCCTTGGAGTTGGCTGTACCGATCGAGTTGGGGTTACCCGTCTCGTAGAGTGGCAGATCTTTATCCCAAGCCTGCTTGCCATTAGCGTTAAAGGAGTAACCAACGCCGAACTGGAAGCCGGAGAAGTTAGGAGTCTGGTACATAACCAGGTTGTCGTAACGCACGGTGTCAGCAGCCGTAAAAGCACCACCAATGTTAGCCTGATCGAAACCACCACCAAAAGGATCAGCAACAGATGCCAAGTACTTGGAAGCGATGTTGGTTTGACGACCGAAGTCCAGTTGACCCCAGCTGTCACCAGCCAGACCCAGAGTGGCTTGACGACCAAACAAACGACCGCCTTGACCAGAGTTACCGGTACCCATATCAAAGCCGCTTTCCAGAACGAACACAGCGCGCAGGCCATCGCCCAGATCTTCGGAACCTTTCAGGCCCCAGCGGTTGCCGGACTGAATACCGTTGATCAGACCAGTGCGCTTGGAGTTGATTTCAGTTTGTGGACCGCTGGTAACGTAACCTTCGGAACCTTTAACTTTTTGGTAACCAATACCAGCGTCCAGAATACCGTACAGGGTGACAGACGTTTCTGCGTGTGCGACGCCAGCGAAGCCGGCCATCAGAGCAGCAGCGAGCAGAGTCTTTTTCATGTAAGAAATCTCCGTAGATTTGAGTAAATCAGAGCAGCCCAACTACAACAGTGCTGCTGCTCTTTCTAACTCCGCGATGGGAAGTTAACGCTATTGCATCAAAATTCCCGTCGCTTGACTACGAAACCCTTCGGAAACGTGAATCTTTGTGCACAGCTTGTTGGCTATACACAACAAAAACCCACTTGAAGCCGCTTTCCATGCCGCCTTGAGCAAGCGCGACAATTAGCAGGCTAAAGCCGGAATCTTCTTAAGAACTTGCTTTAAGTGATCCGAGCAATCGGTTGCCAATGCTGGTTTTCTGCAAACAAGGCAAAAAATGAAATCGGCACCGAAAAAGACAAGATCGCCGACCCCAGCCTATCGAGAGCCAAAGCTGGCCACTCAACCCACCTGATAAATTCTCACATTATGGGAATTTACACCAACAAAGAATTTAGCATGCACTGACCCGGTTCAATCACTTTTCAGACAATCAAGAACAGGCCTTGAAAATCACAATGCAAGCACTTTACACAAGAAGGCAAAACGCCCGAAAAATGATAAAAAAAAACCTGCCCTTTGTCAGGATCAGGTTTTATTTCCAGGCTCCGCAATCGCAGAGCTTTTCAACTTTTTTGTTTGGTGCCGACGACGAGACTCGAACTCGTACAGCTTTCGCCACTACCCCCTCAAGATAGCGTGTCTACCAATTCCACCACGTCGGCAAGCAATCAAGACAGCGATATTAGCATGACAAAAGTAAAGCTGTCAGTACAAAACAGCTTAAAACGCCTAAAAAAGCACGTACGCAGGCATATTCCACACAAACACAGTCAAATGAACAAAGCCCGCCATTAAGGCGGGCTTTGATATCGTATTTTCCGATCCTGCTTGTGATCTTTGCTGCCTTCTATATATAGAGCAGCATTGACCCCCAAAGCAGATCGAACTTACTCAGCAGCAGGAACCGCAGGAGCGCTTTGCTCTGGAGTTGCCGAAGGTACAGCAGCTGGCACAGAGGCGTCAGGAGCCGGAACCGAGGCTGCGCCTGATGGAGCTGCGCCAGGCACGGAAGATTCGTAGCCTTGCATCACGCCCGCATCCGCTTTCTGTGCAGGATGGTGAGCAACCCAAGCCAAACCACCGGTGGACACAAAAAAGACGATTGCCGCCCATTTGGTCATGCGCGACAAAAAGTTCGCCGCACCTGCCGCACCAAACACACTCCCTGCCGAGCCGCCACCAAAGGCCGAGCCCATATCAGCGCCCTTGCCTTGCTGCAGCAGAACCAGACCAATAATCAACAGCGAGGAGATAACCTGCACCGCCATCAGAACGGAAGACATCCAATCTTGCATTTAAAGACTCCAGACCCTTTAAGCGGCCACAATACGTAAAAATTCTTGCGCATCCAAAGATGCACCACCCACCAAGGCACCATCAATATCCGGCATGGCAAACAGCTCGGCGGCATTATCTGCCTTCACGCTGCCACCGTACAAAATACGCAACTGATCCGACTCCATATAGGCACGAATCTGTTGATGCATTTGCTGCGCTTGCTCCGGCGTTGCAGTCAGGCCCGTACCAATAGCCCAGACCGGCTCATACGCCAGGACCAGTTTGGATACCACTTCAGCCCCAAGAGCTTTGATGGGTTCAAGCTGATCTTGCACCACACAGGTTTCCTGCCCTGCCTCACGATCGGCCAACTGCTCGCCAATACAGACAATAGGCGTCAAGCCCGCATCCAGTGCTGCAACAACTTTGGCGGCAACCTGAGCGCTACTTTCCTGGTGATACTGACGGCGCTCGGAATGCCCGACAATCACCCAGCGACAACCTATATCAGCCAGCATGGCTGCCGAGATTTCCCCCGTGTATGCACCCTTGGCGTGGACACTGACATCTTGAGCGCCGACCGCTATGGTCGAACCTTTCAAGATACCTGCCACTTGAGGCAAATACACATAAGGAACGCATACAAGCACATCACAATCTGCCTGCGCACCAGGCTGAACGAGCAGTTCTTGCAGCAGACGGCTGTTGCCATCAAGCGAGCCATTTAATTTCCAATTACCCGCAACCAGTCGTTTACGCGAAGAATGTACGCTCATTGCTCCCTTGATGCCAGTCAAAAAGTTACACCAACGCCCACAATCAAGGCGCAGCTAACCGGCTATTGTAGCGCGTGCTAATCCATTTCGCGCATATTTGACAGAAAATTCGTTTCAGAACGGCAAGAAAAAGGGTGGCTATGCCACCCTTGCTGCTTTTATGGAACAAGAATGATCTTGCCCACCTGCTCACCCGCCTCCATCATGGCATGCGCTTCGCTCGCCTTTTCCAAGGGGAAAGTGGCATGAATCAAGGGACGTACCTGCCCTGCTTCCAGCAAAGGCCAGACACGCTCTTTCAGAGCTTGCGCCAGTTGCGCCTTGAACTCGACAGAGCGGGACCGCAAGGTTGAGCCAGTGATAGTCAGGCGACGACGCAGGATCTCCCCACAATTAATCGTGGCCTTCACCCCACCCAGCAAAGCAATAATGACGATACGACCGTCATCAGCCAGACACGTCAAATCCCGGTTGATGTAGTCGCCAGAGACCATATCCAGAATCACATCAACGCCACGGCCGCCTGTTTTGCTTTTGATGACGTCTTCGTAAACCTCGGTTTTATAGTTGATGCCGATCCCGCCCAAGCGATTAATGGCCTCCACGCGCTCATCACTGCCTGCCGTGGCATATACCGTATGCCCCAGAGCCACTGCCAACTGGATAGCTGTTGTCCCAATTCCGCTGGCACCGCCATGCACCAGCAGGGTTTCACCCTTGCTCAACTGACCACGGTCGAACACATTGCTCCAGACAGTGAAGAAAGTTTCTGGCAGCCCCGCCGCCTCCAGCAAGCTGAAACCCGCCGGAATAGGCAAGCATTGCTGTACTGGCACCACACAATATTCGGCATAGCCACCACCAGTGACCAACGCACAGACCTGATCACCAATCTTGAACTCACTGCCCTGCACATCGCCCGATACGATTTCCCCGGCCAGTTCCAGACCGGGAATATCAGAGGCACCAGCCGGCGGCGGGTAAGCGCCTGCTCGTTGCAAGACGTCCGGACGGTTCACGCCCGCCGCCAGCACCTTGACCAGCACTTCACCCGGACCTGTTTGTGGCATGGGGCGCTCGCCCACTTGCAACACTTCCGGCTTTCCAAACTCGGTAATTTCAACAGCTCGCATACCTACTCCCTGATATCTAGACTATTTTTCCAGCGCGGCTGCAAGTACAAACCATAAGCAGCCGCCTTACCTGCTGCAATCTATCACAGGCACTGGCATCAACGCCCTATTCCAGCCATGAAAACAGATTATTTCGATGACGCTGGCAAATTTATACGTTACACTTTAAGGCTTTCCTGGCCTCCGTGCTTTTTTGCGCATGTGACTTGTCAGGAAGAAAAGCCCGACAGACAGGAAGCGTGCCAGAGCGGTTGAATGGACCGGTCTTGAAAACCGGCGATGGGGTAACCCATCCGTGAGTTCGAATCTCACCGCTTCCGCCATCATCTCCCGCTGCATCCATGGCGGAATTGGTAGACGCAAGGGACTTAAAATCCCTCGATCTTTGATCGTGCCGGTTCGATTCCGGCTGGATGCACCATAGACCTGAAGCGGTCTGCACTGATACATAAGCCTTGAATTTGCCCAAACCTGCGTTGGTTTTGCAGCAAAAACCAGGCGACAAAAAGCCCACTACGCATAGTGGGCTTTTTTGTTTACCTAACCATCGAATGGGGCAGTAACCATCTGCCGCTATATAAGCTGCATACCGGCATACACACTGCCTGTTCAAACCCTGCCAATCAGAAAAACATTGCCAGGCTCCTTCTACGGAGCTGCGCCGTAGACCTGCCGACCGGCAAAGTAAGTCGCCAGAACCTGAGTGTCTTTCAAAGCCTCTACATCTACCTCCAGCACATCGCGATCCAGCACGATAAAGTCTGCCTGCTTACCCACCTCCAGAGAGCCAATTTCCCTCTCCATTCGGATAGCCCTGGCCGCGTTGATGGTATAGGCCCTAAACATACTGTCTTTATCCATACGCTCGCCTGCATTCAAACCGCCACCCGGCCCAGAGCGTGTCATTGCATGATGCATGGCTTCCCACGGATTCGCCGTAGAAATAGGCCAATCACTGGCACCCACAATCACCGCTCCATGCTGCTGCAGCGACCGAGCTGGATACTGACCCTGAAACTCCGAATCAGGAATATAAGGCTTGACCAGATCAAGCAGATAGTTATCAAGCTCGGCCCAGTGCAACTGCATGACAGCCATCACATCGAGCTGTTTAAAGCGGGGGTAATCAGCCGGACTTACCAACTGCAGATGCGTAATGGAATGCGGTACACCACTGCTACGCTTTTTGCGCGCCGACTCAATAGCATCCAAAGATACACGCACAGCCCGATCACCCAAGGCGTGGATATGCACCAGCCAGCCACGCTGATCAATAGCATCAACCAGCTGCGTCATTTTGTGCTGCTCCAGCAGCAGCTCGCCCTGCTTGCCAGAGTTTTCATAGCGGCCCAGCAAGGCTGCGCTTTGAGCCGGATACTCCAACACCCCATCAGCAAACACCTTGATACCCGGCAAACTCAGGTTAGGGATGTGCGCAAAGCGCTTTCGGACACCATCGAGCCGCTCCAGATCCGCAGCATCACTCTCCGGACTGGCCACCAGCAAGGCAGCAACATGAGCAGTTAATAAACCCGCTTCTGATAAAACCCGGTAAGCCGGCAATATGCCCTCTCCAACACTGCCAAGAGATCGAGAAAACAACGCTTCCCCCGGTCCGGCGTTGGCCGCCGGGTCCATCCAGGCCGTAATGCCATAGCGATTATTGGTTTCAACAGCAATTTTTGCAGCTGCCAGTAACTGCTTTTCAGCTGGTTTGGGCAGGATCACCGTTACCTTATCCAGGCCAGCGTCCACCAATACCCCATCAGGCTGGCCATTACTGGCCACACCGATGGTGTGTCGAGACTTCGCAGGCAATGACTGCATATAAGCAGTGTCAATTCCCGCCTTTTCACGCATTGCCTGATTCGCCCAGGCCGTATGATAGTCAGCCCCCATCAGCAACACTGCCTGATGCTGCCAAGCCCCTGCATCCAGCAAAGCGCTCAATGACTCGGGCGCAGACCACACCGCAGGATTCACCCCAAACACCACCATAGGCACATCCGGTCCGGACTCTTTTTCCACCAGCCAGGTTTGCAATTTCTGAGCGAGTTCAAGCGGACTGAGCTCTTGATCCTCCAGGTTTGGCGCCAAGGCAGCCAGGCCCGCAAAAATAGCGTGGGAGTGCGCATCAATCAGGCCAGGCATAACGCGTCGACCCTCAAGGCTTAGCATGCGAGTTTTCGCTCCCTGATAGTGCAAGATCTGTTCGCTCTTGCCTATGGCCAGAATTCGGCCGTGGCTCACGGCCATCGCCTCGGCATCAGGTGAATTGGCATTAGCGGTATAGATCTTCGCGTCCAGAAAGATCGTATCAGCGACTTCATTAGCGCCAACGCTCCCCGTAGACCCAACTAGCATCACAGCACACAAGCACCTGAATAGCCTGTTTATTCCCATCATTAACTGTCTCCTGCATCAGCTTTTGATCATGCTCGGCCAGTACCCACCCAAGCGACAACTCAAACTTGGATCAGCATGACATCGCATCACTCTCTGTTTATGGATTTTATGATTTCGACATCCAGACAGCGCTTAATAAAGCTCTGCAAACCCAAGACAAGCGCTACCAGAGCCCGTGACAGATTTCCTCTAAAGCACGGAAGGCCAAGGCTTTAGTCAGAATGCACAACGTTTAAACAAGGCGCATTCAAACCAGTCCCCTCCAACCCCGGGCAATGCCAAACGCAAAAAACCCGCCTTGCGGCGGGTTTTTCTTCAAGCAGACTGCAAGCGCTATCAGGAAGCAGCAGGAGCAGCTGGGCCGCCTTGAGCTTCGATACCGCCGATAGCCTTGATCGACAGACGCAGACGACCTTTCTCGTCAGCTTCAATGACCTTGACCTTAACAACCTGACCTACTTTCAGCACGTCATTGATGTTGGCGATACGGTAGTTGGCAATCTCGGAGATATGCAGCAAGCCGTCACGGCCTGGCAGCACTTGCACAATCGCGCCAAAGTCCAGCAAACGCATCACAGGACCTTCGTATTCCTGACCCACTTCCACTTCAGCGGTCAGTTCCTTAATACGGCGCTCGGCTTCGCGGGCCTTGTCCAGATCAGCACTGGCGATCGTGATGGTGCCGTCATCCGAAATATCGATCTGTGTACCGGTTTCTTCGGTCAGGGCACGGATGGTTGCACCACCCTTACCAATCACGTCACGAATCTTCTCGGGGTTGATCTTCACGGTCAGCATGCGAGGCGCAAATTCGGACATCTCGGTACGGGAACCGTCGATGGACTCTTTCATCTTGCCCAGGATGTGCATACGGCCTTCGTGAGCCTGAGCCAATGCAACCTGCATGATTTCCTTGGTGATGCCCTGGATCTTGATGTCCATCTGCAAAGCAGTAATACCTTTCTCGGTACCGGCAACCTTAAAGTCCATATCGCCCAGGTGATCTTCGTCACCCAGAATGTCGGTCAGCACAGCAAACTTGTTGCCTTCCTTGATCAGACCCATGGCCACACCAGCCACGTGATCCTGCACAGGCACACCAGCGTCCATCATGGAAAGAGAGCCACCACACACGGATGCCATGGAGGAGGAACCGTTGGATTCAGTGATCTCGGACACCACGCGGATGGAGTACTGGAAGTCTTCAGCGGCTGGCAGCAAGGGAGTCAAAGCACGCTTGGCCAGACGACCGTGACCGATTTCACGACGCTTGGGAGCGCCGAAACGGCCAGCTTCACCAGTGGCGAATGGAGGCATGTTGTAGTGCATCATGAAGCGATCACGGTACTCGCCCATGATCGAATCAATGATCTGCTCGTCTTGCTTGGTACCCAGAGTAGTGACCACCAATGCCTGAGTTTCGCCACGCGTGAACAAGGCGCTACCGTGAGCACGGGGCAGAACGCCCAGACGGATGCTGATAGGACGAACGGTACGGGTGTCGCGACCATCAATACGGGACTCGCCGCTCAAGATGCGCGAACGCACGATCTTGCTTTCCAGGTCGAACATCATGTTTTCGACGGCAACCATATCAGGCTGATCCTGACCGGCGGCTTCAGCTTGAGCCTTGACCGTTTCTTTAACCTGAGCGTAGACAGCGCGCACTTGCTCGGTACGAGCTTGTTTTTCGCGAGTCTGGTAGGCCTGTGTCAGACCTTCTTCAGCAGCAGCGGTTACCGCAGCCAACAGGCTTTCGTTAACAGCAGCAGGCTGCCAATCCCACTCGGGCTTGCCAGCTTCTTCAACCAGTTCGTGAATGCAGTTGATGGCTGCTTGCATTTGCTCGTGAGCAAACACCACACCACCCAGCATGACTTCTTCGGACAATTGCTTGGCTTCGGACTCAACCATCAGCACAGCCTGCTCGGTACCAGCCACAACCAGATCCAGAGCCGAAGATTTCAGCTGAGTAGCGGATGGGTTCAGCACGTACTGACCATCAACGTAACCCACACGGGCAGCGCCCACAGGACCGTTGAAAGGAATGCCGGAAATAGCCAGGGCAGCCGAGGCGCCGATCATGGCAGCGATATCAGGATCAATTTCAGGGTTGACCGATACCGTGTGAATGATGACCTGAACTTCGTTGTAGAAGCCTTCAGGAAACAGAGGACGCAGTGGGCGGTCGATCAGGCGGGAGATCAGGATCTCGCGCTCGGATTGACGACCTTCACGCTTGAAGAAACCACCAGGGATCTTGCCAGCGGAGTAGGTTTTTTCAACGTAATCAACGGTCAGAGGGAAAAAATCCTGACCTGCTTTCGCTTCGCTTTTGCCAACAACAGTGGCCAACACAACAGTGTCTTCAATCGAAACCAGCACGGCACCTGACGCCTGACGTGCGATTTCGCCGGTTTCCAGAACGACGGTATGCTCGCCGTACTGGAAAGACTTGGTGACTTTATTGAACATTAGGAGAATCCTTACAATAAAAAAACCGTGCACACAGCGAAACCAGTTCGCCGAATGCACGGTTGTTTAGCGGGGAGCCAGCCCCGGTATCACTTACGCAGACCGAGTTTTTCGATCAAAGCACGGTAAGCGTCTGGATTACGACCTTTCAGGTAATCCAGCAATTTGCGACGACGGCTAACCATGCGCAACAGACCACGACGGGAGTGGTGATCTTTGTTGTGAGCCTTGAAGTGGCCGGTCAATTCGTTGATGCGAGCGGTCAGCAAAGCCACTTGCACTTCTGGGGAGCCTGTATCGCCTTGTTTACGCTGAAACTCGGAAACGATATCGACTTTTTTGATATCTGCAACTGCCATTTTATTTAGCCTCTAAGACTTGCGTTAGGACCGAGGTGCCCTAACGTGTTGAAAATGAGATTGAGTGCACCGGACCACTGGGCCAAGTGCAAGCAAACAATTATAACGAAAAACCGGGCAAGGCGTTAAGCATTTCGGCCTGAAAGCCCGCCCAAGCCGGGTATTTTAGTTGTTTCCACGCCGAAGTCGCGCCAAGGCACGGGCACGACGCCAGCGCCAGGCCATGACGAACCAGCCCGACAAACCGTACAGGCAGAACAGCCCAAACAGGAAAACAGGTGGATCGGTAGATACAAACACAAAGACCAGCACGAAGAGCAGCATGGCCCAGAATGGCACGCTACGGCTGATCGCAAAGGACTTACCGCTGTAGAACGGCGCATTGGAGACCATGGCCAGGCCGGCATAAATGGTTAAACCAAAGGCAACCCAGGGAATCACATTCACTTGCAAGGACAGCTTGTTGTCCACCGCCAGCCAGACAAAGCCAGCGACCAGAGCAGCGGCCGCCGGGCTGGGCAAGCCCTGGAAAAAACGCTTGTCGACCACTTCAATATTGGTATTGAAGCGGGCCAGGCGCAGCGCACCACCGGCTACGTAAATAAAGGAAGCCAACCAGCCCCAGCGTCCCAGGCCCTGCATGGCCCAGACGTACATGACCAGCGCGGGCGCCGCACCAAAGGAAATCATGTCTGCCATGGAGTCGTATTGCTCACCAAAGGCGGACTGAGTATTAGTCAAACGAGCAACCCGCCCGTCCATACCATCAAACACCAGCGCCAGGAAAATGGCGATGGCTGCCGCCTCAAAGCGGCCATTCATGGCCTGCACAACAGCATAAAACCCCGCGAACAGATTGGCGGTCGTAAATGCGTTGGGCAGAAGATAGATGCTACGCCGACGACGGGTTTCATCATTGAGCAAATTGGGCATAATTTATGCTTTAAGAGTTGTTGCTAAGGACTGAACACTCGAATGTAGCATTGTCCCCAAGGCTACAGAGTGCAAATAATTCCAGCATATATAAGCCAGAGCGAACAAAAATGGCCAAGAGGCCTGCGGCCAGGGAGTTCATGGATAAACAGTAGATTTTATCGAACCCGCTTGCGCACCACCCCAACAGGGGCACGATGGTCAAACCAAGCACTGCATTTTATCGCGCCCTCACCAATACGGCTATAAGACGAGAACAAGGCGCTTCCATCCTTTTCTCAGCCCAAGTAGAGGCGGCACTGAAAGCCAAACTCTTGCAGCAATAAAAAACCGGCTGACGCCGCAAGACGTCAGCCGGTTCAGGCTCAAGACCAGGGCAGCCTATGAGGTTGCCCCGATATCAAACTTAGTTCTTGGACTTGTCGACCAGCTTGTTAGCGGCGATCCAAGGCATCATGGAGCGCAGCTTGCTACCCACTTGCTCGATCTGCGATTCGGCGTTGATACGACGACGCGAGATCAGGGTAGGAGCGCCTGCGGCGTTTTCCAGGATGAAGTTCTTGGCGTACACACCAGTCTGGATGTCTTCCAGACACTGACGCATGGCTTTGCGGGTTTCGTCGGTAACAATCTTCGGACCGGTCTCGTATTCGCCGTATTCGGCGTTGTTGGAGATCGAGTAGTTCATGTTGGCGATACCACCTTCGTAGATCAGGTCCACGATCAGCTTCAGTTCGTGCAAGCACTCGAAGTAAGCCATTTCAGGAGCGTAACCAGCCTCAACCAGCGTGTCGAAACCAGCCTTGATCAGCTCAACCGCACCACCGCACAGAACAGCCTGTTCACCGAACAAGTCGGTTTCGGTTTCTTCGCGGAAGTTAGTTTCGATGATACCGGCACGGCCACCGCCGTTAGCCGATGCGTAAGACAGAGCCACGTCGCGAGCAGCGCCGGTCTTGTCCTGGTAAACAGCGATCAGGTGAGGAACGCCGCCGCCTTGGCTGTAGGTGCCACGCACAGTGTGACCAGGAGCCTTGGGAGCAATCATGATGACGTCGATATCGTCACGTGGCACAACTTGGCCGTAGTGAACGTTAAAGCCGTGGGCAAATGCCAGAGCGGCGCCGGGCTTGATGTTTTCAGCAACCTGGTTGCGGTAAACCTCAGCAATGTTTTCGTCAGGCAACAAGATCATGACGACATCAGCGCTCTTGACGGCTTCAGCCACTTCCTGAACTTTCAGGCCAGCGTTCTCGGCTTTGCTCCAGGAGGCGCCGCCTTTGCGCAGACCAACAACCACGTTCACGCCGGACTCGTGCAGGTTCAGGGCGTGGGCGTGGCCTTGCGAGCCGTAACCGATGATGGCAACAGTCTTGCCTTTGATCAGGGAAAGATCACAATCCTTGTCGTAGAAAACTTTCATTTCAGGTGCTCCAAATTTAATAATTTCGCTTAAACAGCAATTCGAGAATGGCCGCTCATGCAGCAGCGGCACAAAAAGGACCTTGACTCATTACTTTCAGAACAGGGCCACCGCGGTCTACACAGCGTCAGGCCGTGTTTACCCTTTATAAGGAGCTACCTTGAAAAGCAGCTCCTTGAATAAAAGCGGTAATTATGTCCTGAAAAAGCCTTGGCTTACAGCTTTAAGACACGTTCGCCACGGCTGACACCAGAGACCCCGGTGCGCACTGTTTCAAGAATGGCCGTACGATCCAGCGCATTGATGAAAGCAGCAATTTTGTCTTGAACACCGGTCAATTCGATGGTGTATGTCTTGTCCGTAACATCAATGATGCGACCGCGGAAAATATCCGCCATGCGCTTCATCTCTTCACGTTCCTTGCCCACCGCCCGCACTTTGATCAGCATGAGTTCACGCTCGATGTGTGGGCCTTCGGACAGATCCACCACCTTGACCACGTCAACCAGACGGTTCAAGTGCTTGGTGATCTGCTCGATGACGTCGTCCGCCCCTCGGGTAACGATAGTCATGCGAGACAGGGTGTCGTCCTCGGTTGGAGCGACCGTCAAGGTCTCGATGTTATAGCCACGGGCCGAAAACAGACCGACCACACGGGACAGTGCGCCGGGCTCGTTTTCCAGAAGGATAGAAATGACGTGTTTCATGATTCTCTCCTTACAGATCGTCCGGGCCCAAGAGCATTTCTGTCAGGCCGCGGCCTGCTTTCACCATCGGGAACACGTTTTCGGTTTGGTCCGTGATGAAGTTCAGAAATACCAGGCGGTCTTTGTGCGTGGTGAAGGCTTCGCGAATAGCGGGGACCACATCGGCTGGCTTGTCGATCTCCAGACCCACATGACCATAGCTTTCCACCAGTTTGACAAAGTCAGGCAGTGCATCCACGTAGGACTCGGAATAACGCGAGCCGTAGTCGATTTGCTGCCACTGGCGCACCATGCCCAAATAACGATTGTTCAGGCAAAGAACCTTGGGGCTCAAGCGGTACTGTTTACACGTAGACAGTTCCTGGATGTTCATCTGAATGGAGCCTTCACCCGTGATGACGGCAACATCCTGGCCAGGGTTGGCCATTTGCACACCCATTGCGTAAGGCAAGCCCACGCCCATCGTGCCCAGGCCACCGGAATTGATCCAGCGACGAGGCTTATTGAATTTGTAGTACTGAGCCGCCCACATCTGGTGCTGACCCACGTCAGACGTCACGAAAGCGTTGCCGCCTGTCACTTCCCACAGGGATTCCACCACAAATTGCGGCTTGATCAGTTCATCCGACTTGGCGTAGGCCAAGGAGTTCTTGCCACGCCAGACATTGATCTGTTTCCACCAATCATTCAGGGAAGGCTGGTTCTGCGATTCCTGACGGCTTTGCGCATACAGCTCATTGAACTCGGTCAGCACGTCTTTGACACAGCCCACGATAGGCACATCAACTTTCACGCGCTTGGAAATTACCGAGGGATCAATATCAATATGAATGATCTTGCGTGGGTTCTGACCGAAGTGGCGGGTATTACCAATCACTCGATCATCAAACCGTGCACCCACTGCGATCAGAACGTCGCAATGCTGCATGGTCATATTGGCTTCGTAAGTACCGTGCATGCCGGGCATGCCGATGTACTGATCCGCCGTACCTGGATAGGCACCCAGACCCATCAAGGTAGTCGTGCAAGGAGCACCGCTTAACTTGACCAGCTCATTGAGTTCGCTGTCAGCATTACCCAGCACCACACCACCACCAACATAAATCAGCGGGCGCTCGGCGCTATTGAGAATCTGGACGGCTTTCTTGATCTGCCCCTGATGGCCTTTGGTCACAGGTGCGTAGGAACGCATCTTGACCTCGCCACGCTTGGGCGTGTATTTGCACGTTGCGGTCGTAATATCTTTGGGGATATCAATCAGCACAGGACCGGGACGGCCCGTCGTGGCAATAAAAAATGCCTTGCGAATGGTATCGGCCAAATCACGAACATCGCGCACCAGGAAGTTGTGCTTGACGCAAGGACGGGTGATACCGATGGCATCACACTCCTGGAAAGCATCTTCACCAATTGCCTGGGTGCTGACCTGTCCACTGATGATGACCATCGGAATGGAGTCCAGGTAAGCGGTCGCAATACCGGTGACGGCATTGGTGACGCCCGGGCCACTGGTTACCAGTGCCACGCCAACTTTTTGGGACGAACGGGAATAGGCATCCGCAGCATGAACAGCGGCCTGTTCATGACGCACAAGAATGTGCTGGAAGCGGTCCTGCTTGAAGATTGCGTCGTAGATATAGAGAACGGCACCACCCGGATAACCGAAAACGTGTTCCACGCCTTCGTCCGCGAGCGTGCGCACCACAATATCTGCGCCATTTAATTCAGACATGAGTTTTCCTTTCAGTCTTGCTCTGCAATATCGACTGACCACGACGGTCCGAGCTTGAACCGATGTCAGCAACATGATCTGGCGCTTCATGGCCCACAGGACCACACCACCCAGACACATTACCGTCCGGCCTGCACTCTTCGACACCCAGTGCGTGCATACAAAAACGTATGCGTTAGCTTGAAACGGAAGTCCTGGCATCCCACGCTTGTGACGCGGCCAGCAACAAAGTTTTTAGGCGCAAAAAACCGGGCGGATGGCCCGGTTAACAGTGCCTCGCTACAATTTGCTCGGATAAGGAGCAAAAACACCTGGTTACTTTACCTTGACTGCACAAAGCGAGCAACTGTGATTGTTGGTAAAGTGCAAAAAAACAGGCTTAAAGCTTGCATACGTAAAACGATATACTGTCTACCTATGACGAGCTGTCCGGGTATTTTATGGCATCGCCCATCCCACAATTAAAACAATTCCTGTATAGCCACTATTTTTTCGGCGGACTGCGCCAGTCCATCGGTGTGCTGTTGCCGGTCATTATTTTGGGCCGCTTCTTTGGTCACTATGACATTGGCGTCATTGCGTCCATGGGTGCCACCTGCGTTGCCATCATTGACCAACCCGGCGGCCCACGCCGCTATCGCAACAATGAAATGCTGGGCGGTATTGCGCTGGGCACGGTCACCGTTGGCCTGACAGGTCTGGCCTCCAGCTCTCCCCTGCTGCTGGTCCTGTGCGTACCGTTTCTGTGCTTTCTGTACAGCATGTTCTCCGTCTTTGGTCGTCGCGGCGGGCTGATCGGCTTTGCCGCCCTGCTGCTGATGACCTTGACGATGCGCTTTCCCATGCAGCCTCACGAGGTATTGGCGCACACGCTGTATTCCTTTGCCGGTGGTCTGTCCTATTACCTGTTCAGCACCTTGTTCAGGCGGCTGTTCTGGTATCGGGAGGAGCGTCAGACGCTGGCCGTCGCCCTGTTTGCCACGGCTGAATACATGGAGGCGCGCTCGCAGTTCTATGACTCCACCTCGGATCTGGACGCCTGCTATAGACGGCTGATCAATCTTCAATCCAATATGACCGAAAAGCACCAGGCCGCCCGCGACGTGGTACTGCGTGAATTGCCGCGCGGTTATGGACGAGGCGATCACCACCGCAAGGCACTGCTGACAATCTTCTTGAATATGGTCAGCATTCTGGACTCGCTGGTCGCGACCTATACCGACTACACCGTCCTGCGCCGTCAGCTTTCCGACAGCGATTTCATGGTTTTTGCGCGTGATGGCTTGCACAAGCTTTCGTTGGATATTGGCCGCATTGCCATGAATGTTTCACGAAGCGCTCGCACCACCCGTCGCTCCAGCGTCAAAGCGGAAATCCGCGCCATGGAATACGAGCTGGAGAAGTACAAACGCCAGGGCATGTCGCAAACAGACCCGGAAACCTACGCCCTGCTAGTCCAGGTCTTGCGCCGACTGCGTAACCTGAACCGCATTGTGGACAGCATGGCAAGCCTGTCGCATCGTGCCAGCCAGAATCTGCCAGTCGATCAATACCTGAATAAATCGCTAAGCCGCATGCTCTCGCGTGAAGAACTGCGTTTGGGCATGCTCAGCAGCAATATGAAGCTGAAGTCCTCGCACTTCCGCTATGCGGCACGTGTCAGCATTGCGTCCATGGTGGCCCTGGGAGTTGGCGCACTCAGCGCCCATTTCCAAAGCGAACTGGGCCTGGTCAGCGCCCTGACAGCACACAGTTACTGGATCATCCTGACGATTCTGGTCATTATGAAGCCAGGCTTTGCCATCACACGCCAACGCAATGGCTGGCGCCTTTTTGGCACGGTACTGGGCTGCGGGGCGGCCTTCCTGCTCCTGAAGCTAACGGACAACCGCGAGCTGTATCTGATCGCCATGTTGCTGGCCTACCTGCTGGGTAACAGCCTGGTTCAACTGAACTTCCTGCTATCGGCCCTGTTCAACACAATCTTTGTGATTTTGTCCTTCCAATTCCTGTCCACGGGCGGCTCCTTCATTATTGGAGAACGTCTGGTGGATACGCTGATTGGTTGCGGTATTGCCATGGCCGCCAGTTATTTGCTCCCCAACTGGGAATCCAGCGCCATGACAGGCCTGGCCCGAGCAGCCTTGGCCGCCAACAAAGAGTTCTGGCGTGCAGGGCTGGAATTCGCTCGCTTGAGCCGCCTGCATAACCAGATCCTTAAAAGCGGTCAGGAAGGCGAACCCACTATGACAGAGGCCCAGAAAAACCAGGTGGATCTGGACTTGATGGAAGCCGACACCGCCTGGCAAGTGGCAAACAAGAACGTACATATTGCCTTCAGCAACTTTGCCTCGGCCTTTTATCGCATGATGGATGAACCAGTTAGCCGACAAGCCAATGTATCCCTGCTGAATAACCTGCTGATTCAGAACCACGTACTGGCCTCGCAGATCAGCGCCGCTGCCCCGCTTCTGGCTAATTTGAGTCAGATTCCGCCAGGCATCCAGAACTCCCTGGATGCCATTGGCGCACTGATTAACGACCAGGATGCCGACCCGCCTGCTTCCATCGAAACCGACGGTGAGCTGGCCATGCTGGCCTACCCTATCCGTCAGATGGTCAAGGCCGCCCAACTGATACGTCAGGATATGAGAGGCCTGGAATACAGCGCTGGCCCGCAACTGCCGCCTGAGCGCAAGCAGGAACTGAAACAGCAAGGGGCCTGATGGCCATGCCATGTCCTGTATACATGTGGAGCTCGTTGTCGGGACCAAATAAACAAGAACTCAAAGCACAAAGCAAAAGAGCATAGGGTGCCAAGCCCTCCTCAGTTCGCAGGACCAAAAATAAAAAGGCAAGGCGCAAATACATGGCCTTGCCTTTCCTTTTTTACCTGCAAGACCGCAGATCAGCTAAAGAGCTGTTCTTACGGCGCAAGCAACAACGCTAACTACTTATCAAGCCTTGGCATCCTGCTCGGAGCGACGGAACACCAGCTTGTCCTCGCTGGAGAGCTCAGGCTGGAATACATACCCCTCGCGATCAAACGCCTTCAAGCCTTCCACTGTTTGCACACGCTTGTCGATGACAAAGCGGGCCATCAAACCACGGGCTTTCTTGGCGTAGAAACTGATAATCTTCCAGACACCGTTTTTCTCGTCCTGGAAAACGCACTGAACCACACGGGCACGCAAGGCTTTTTGATCGACTGCCTTGAAATACTCTTCAGAGGCCAAGTTCAAGACAACGGGCTTGGCTTCGCCTTCCTGACGCTCGTTCAAATAATTGGCAATCCGGCTGCCCCAGTAAGCGTACAAATTGGCACCTTCGGGATTCTTCAAGCGAGTGCCCATTTCCAGACGGTAAGGACGCATCAAATCCAAAGGACGCAAAGCACCGTACAAACCGCTAAGAATCACAATGTGGTCCTGCGCCCACTTCAGCTCCTTGTCCGACAAATCCGTTGCAGCCATGCCCTCATACACATCACCATTAAAAGCCAGAATGGCCTGACGGGCATTGGAGCGGTCAAACTTGGGCTCCCACTCCTGGTAACGCTGGACATTCAAGCGCGCCAGGTCGTCGCTCAGCTTCATCAAGCCGGCAATATCCTCTTCGGACTGAGTGCGCAAAATATCAATCAAGCCTTGCGCCTGCTCCACAAACAGAGGCTGGGTTTCCAGCTGCGTGCGTACAGGGGAATCGTAATCCAGCTTTTTCGCTGGCGATAGCAATAACAACATGCGCCTATATCCTTTCTATCCAAACAGATAAAGGGCCATGCCCTTTATCTGCCATCTACAAAACACGCTTTGACAGCAATTAGCGAGCCGTCCAGCCACCATCCAGACTTAGCGTCGTACCCGTCATTTGGTCTGCGGCGGCAGACGACAGGAACACAGCAGCACCGCCCAATTGTTCAGGAGTCACAAACTGCAGGGAAGGTTGTTTCTCAGCCAGCAGCTCGCGTGCGGCAGCTTCAATATCAATCCCTTTTTGCTGGCTGATAGCTTCGATCTGCTTTTCCACCAAGGGAGTGCGTACCCAGCCCGGGCAGATTGCGTTGCACGTAATACCCTTGCCAGCATTTTCCAGTGCGGTCACTTTGGTCAGACCCACGACACCATGCTTGGCAGCCACATAAGCCGATTTATTTACCGATGCCACCAGACCATGTGCCGAGGCGATATTGATAATGCGCCCCCAACCCTGCTTTTGCATGATGGGCAAGGCAGCCGCTGTGCCGTGGAAGACGGCTGACAGGTTCAAGGCAATGATGGCGTTCCATTTGTCGACAGGGAACTCTTCGATAGGCGCGGTGTACTGAATACCAGCATTATTGACCAGAATATCCAAACCGCCTAAGGCCTCTGCCGCCTTGGCAATAAAGTCACGCGTGGCCTGTGCGTCGCTCAAATCAGCATTCAGATAATAGGCTTTGACACCAAACTTGGACTCCAGCGTGCTGCGCTCGCGCTCGATATCTTCAGGTTGACCAAAACCATTGATCACCACATCTGCACCGGCTTTCGCCAACTCGGTGGCCATGGCCAGACCGATACCACTGGTCGATCCTGTTACGACCGCTTTTTTACCTTTCAGCATAGATACCTCGTGAGTATGGACAACAGAGAACTGAAACCCCAAGTGTACTCGCCGGCCTGCACTGCCGGGAAATGCAATGGGCTCGTTTTGTCCGGAATCATCAAGGCTTGCAAAACAAGACCAAACA
The DNA here is from genome assembly GCF_020496585.1 of Alcaligenes sp. 13f. Taxonomy (NCBI): domain Bacteria; kingdom Pseudomonadati; phylum Pseudomonadota; class Betaproteobacteria; order Burkholderiales; family Alcaligenaceae; genus Alcaligenes; species Alcaligenes sp. 13f. The sequence continues at coordinate 8,587 of NZ_JAHKKC010000012.1, read as the reverse complement.
CCATCGGACCACGTACTAGCGCATTACCCCCTAGAACTTCGGCCTGCGCGGGGAAAAATCGGCCATACACAATGTTGCGGATGAGTTTTCCGAACATCGGCCGCGACTGACACTTTTACCTTAAGGTTCTTATGTGACAAAACGGCAAATAAACCATGCTGAGAGAGCAGGATGATCAAACCAGCAGAAAATAAAAAAGCCCTTGAATAATCAAGGGCTTTCAAAATTCCAGGTGGCGGACAGGGTGGGATTCGAACCCACGGTACGCTTGCACGTACGCCTGATTTCGAGTCAGGTACATTCGACCACTCTGCCACCTGTCCGCGATTGCTTATATGGTTACAAGCAAGCCCATAAATATAGATCAAAGAACACTCTTTGACAAGCACTAAAGAGACATAGCACTTGCGTCAAAGAGCGGAGTTTCCTGATAAGACCAGCCGCTCAAACCAAAGAGCTCTTTTCAATCAAGGGTTTACCCTCTGTTTTGGCCTAATTCACTTGTTCACCCTGAGCCGCAGGCCTATATTGGAAACACACATTGATGCATCGCAGCCCTGCCTCTCCAAGGCAGTCCTTGTAATTCCGGCGCAACTTGCTGGACTTGATAAAAGGAATTGTCATGCAAACCTTCCAATGGATTATCGACGCCAACGGCGACGGCATATACAGCCTGAATGAGGTTCTCCAGACTCTGCGCTGGGCTTTTCGGATACCAGGCAGCCTGGTAGTTGAAACCTTGGGTTCCATCCCGGTTCTGTCTGATCTACTGCGTATCCAGGCTTCAGAAGCGACAGGCTACGCTTCTTTGCGAGGCGGACTGGTCAATATCCTGTCGTTATTCTTCTGGGCCGCACTCTGTCTCTGGTTTCTGGAAGTCAACTCCAAGCCACGTGCAGAGCCTGCGCAACGCAACGTACGCCATGCGCCACACTTGAACAAGCAACTGGATTCTGTGCACGGTCGGCAGCTACACGCGAACTACAACCGGCGCCCTGTCCGCCATCGTCAGGTTGAACGCCATACCTTCTAGATGCACTCATGCCATCCTGCCGAAAAAGGAGAAACATGTGTTAAGAAAGGTAAACCCCTGGCACAGCGCATACGAGCCGTGTTGCGTTTGGAAGTGCTTTGCCAGGATTACCTAACGTTTGGACTACAGGTTTTAGGCAACAATCGCTGCAGCTAGTGTCATTAGAGGTGCAGCTTATGAAAAAATTACTATTAGCCGGTTTAATGGCCTTGAGCACCAGCGCCGCCTCTGCGGGCGGTGTAAATGTCGATATCAATGTCGGTATTCCGGGTATCGGTTACGGGCCGATCTACTACCCACCCGCTCATGTTGTGGAACGCCCGGTTTATGTCGCCCCACCCCCAGTGGTTTACCACCCGCCACGTTACGTCTATCGTCCCGGCTACGTGGAATATGGTCGCTCCAACAAGGAATGGCGCAAGGAGCAGCGACGCGCTCACAAGCGCTGGCGCAAACAGCAGGAGCGGTACTGGGATGATGACTAATCCATCACTACGGAACCATGAATGAAAAAGGGCTGAGGACCACAAAGGTCATCAGCCCTTTTGCTATTCAAGCAGAGGCGTTACTTCGCAGGCACCAGACGTTCCAGTCCGCCCATATAAGGACGCAGAACCTTGGGCACAATCACGCTGCCATCTTCTTGCTGGTGGTTTTCCAACACAGCCACCAAGGCGCGGCCTACGGCCAGGCCAGAGCCGTTCAGCGTATGCACAAACTCCGGACGTGCCTTGCTGTCGGCGCGGAAACGCGCCTGCAGACGACGAGCCTGGAAAGCCTCGCAGTTCGACACCGAGGAGATCTCGCGGAATGTGTCCTGGGCAGGCAACCACACTTCCAGATCGTAGGTTTTGGCAGCAGAAAAGCCCATATCGCCAGTGCACAGTTGCACTACACGGTATGGCAGTTCCAGCGCTTGCAGAACGTGCTCGGCGTGGCCAACCATAGACTCCAGCGCTTCGTAGGATTGCTCGGGGTGAACAATCTGCACCATTTCAACTTTGTCGAACTGGTGCTGACGGATCACACCGCGTGTATCACGGCCACCACTACCCGCTTCCGAACGGAAACAAGGCGAGTGAGCCGTCAAGCGCATCGGCAAGGCGTCACCAGCCAGAATCTCGTCACGCACCATACCGGTCAGGCTGATCTCGGAGGTGGAGATCAGGTACAGGTCTTCAGGTTTGGACTCTGCGGGATCAGTGGACTCGTTCTCTTGGCCACCTTTGGTGACCCAGAACATATCGTCCTTGAACTTGGGCAATTGGCCGGTGCCATACAGCGTGGACGCGTTCACGATGTAGGGGGTGTAGCACTCGGTATAGCCGTGCTCTTCCACTTGGGTATCCAGCATGAACTGGGCCAGAGCACGGTGCAAGCGAGCCAGAGGACCACGCAAAACCATGAAACGGGCGCCAGCCAGCTTGCGAGCGGCTTCAAAATCCAGACCAAACTGCTCACCCAGATCCACGTGATCACGCGGCTCAAAGGTGATGTGCGCAGGCTTGCCCTGATCATCTTTAGGACCGGGGATCCAGCGACGTACTTCGACGTTGTCTTCTTCGGATTCGCCTACCGGCACGCTTTCGTGCGGCAGGTTAGGAATCGTGGCGAACCAGGAGGCCAGCTCGGCCTGCACTTGGGACAAGTCCTGCTCCAGCTGCTTCAGGCGCACCGGAATTTGCTGGGATTGAGCCAATGCTTCGCTGGCGTCTTCGCCCTTGGACTTGAGCTGGCCGATGCGTTTGGCCAATGCATTGCGCTCGGCCTGCAGGGTTTCGGTTTCCACCTGTACCGCTTTGCGGCGGGCTTCCAGCTGCTGGAAACGCTCGGTGTCAAATTGCACGCCACGTTTCGCCAGGCCCTGTACCAGCGGCTCCAAGTCTTTGCGTAATTGGTTCAGATCTAACATTTAATAGCCATATAGGTGATGGTTCAATCCCGATTGATCTGGTGATTTTAACCACAAGCCACCACAAGCGCAGCACAGCGCAAGCAGTACTGAGGTATCGGGAAATACGGGGGTGACAGGTCAGGCAACGCCTGTCCTGTCTTAGGTGTCTTTTTTACCGGCCTGCTCATCCAGCTGACGCAGGCGCTCCATTTTTTCAGCAATCTTGATTTCCAGACCACGAGGCACAGGCTGATACCAGTGGGGATCGGGAATGCCGTCCGGCAAGTAGGTCTCACCCGCCACATAGGCATTAGGCTCGTCATGCGCATAGCGATACGCATGACCGTGGCCCAGCTCTTTCATCAGCTTGGTCGGCGCGTTGCGCAAATGCACTGGCACTTCGCGGCTTTTATCCTGCTTCACAAAGGCGCGGGCCTGGTTGTATGCCATATAACCGGCATTGCTCTTGGCTGCGATCGCCAGATAAATCACGGCCTGCCCCAGCGCCAGCTCTCCCTCGGGACTGCCCAGGCGCTCGAAGGTCAAGGCAGCATCGTTGGCAATTTGCATGGCGCGCGGATCGGCCAGACCGATATCTTCCCAAGCCATACGTATGATACGGCGCGACAAATAACGGGCATCTGCTCCGCCGTCCAGCATCCGGGTCAGCCAATACAAGGCAGCGTCCGGGTTGGAACCACGTACCGACTTATGCAAAGCAGAAATCTGGTCGTAGAAGTTGTCGCCCCCCTTGTCAAAACGCCGGGAGTTCAGGGTCAGCGCATTTTGCAGGAAGTCTGTCGTGACCAGCTCAGTGCCGGAAGTCTTGGCGGCCGTATTGGTCTGCTCCAGCAGGTTCAAAAAGCGTCGGGCATCGCCGTCGGCATAACCGATCAAGGTGTCGACGGCTTGATCCTCAAACTCCAGGCCATCCAGGGCATTTTGTTCCTGTACACGGCGTAGCAGGAGTTTGAGCTCATCATCCGTCAGGGACTTGAGCACATAGACTTGCGCCCGCGACAGCAAGGCCGAATTAACCTCGAAGGACGGGTTTTCCGTGGTGGCACCAATAAAGGTCACCAAGCCGCTTTCAGCATAAGGGAGCAGCGCGTCTTGCTGAGACTTGTTAAAGCGGTGTATCTCGTCCACAAACAGGATGGTGTGCTTGCCCATGGCCAGATTCTGCTGGGCCTGCTCCATGGCGGCTCGGATATCTTTCACGCCTGAAAAGACGGCGGACAAGGCGATGAACTCGCATTCGAATGCACTGGCCGTCAAACGTGCCAGCGTGGTTTTACCCACGCCGGGAGGCCCCCAGAAAATCATGGAGTGTGGTTTGCCGGACTGAAAAGCCAAACGTAGTGGCTTGCCCTCGCCCAGCAGGTGCGACTGCCCTACCACCTGATCCAGAGTTTTGGGGCGTAGTGCTTCGGCTAAGGGTGCGGCGGGTTCCTGAGCGAACAAATCACGCATGGCGATCGCCCTTCCTAAAATGGCAAGACCTGGCCAAGCGGACCAGGTCTGTATTGAAAACTTGTTTTGTCAGAGCCAGCTAAGTGCTGACCCTGACGATAGCTGCACAAAAACAGAATGTGCATCAAGGCATGGAGACGACATCCACTCCGGCAGGAGCCTTGAACGTGAAGGTACCCAAGGTAATCCGAGGGTTCGGTTCCAAGCCGGTGAAGTCGATATACGTGGTTTGCCCGAACGAGTCCTGCAATTCCAGACGACGTGGCTCACGATCCTTGAAGCCGATGTCTACGTAGGAAAAGCCGGCATCGCTTTGCAAAGGCGTGGCTCGGATCCACTCCAATCCATCCCGTGCATCTTGCTCAACCAGACGGAAGGAGTCTTCCAGATTGCCAGTACCAAACAAGATCGCAGCAGGCGAAGCGCCGATGGACTGGTCCACACCACGCTCGGTGACCTGAGCCAGATCCGGGTCGTATTGATAAAGCAGCTTGCCGTCAGACACGATCAACTGTTCATAAGGGCGTTGCACATGCCATTTGAACTGACCCGGGCGCTGAAACACGAACTGCCCGGATTGCGGCGCGCCTTTGGACTGGCCGTTGCTATCGACCGTACGCTGGGAAAACTCGCCCTTTGCAGCGCGCACATCTTGCACAAAAGAGCGCAATTGCTCGCTGGCCGAAGCGGCCATGGTCAAGGCAGGTGTACCGGCCAGCAGCATGCTGGCCAGCAGTGTCTTAATCTTCATCTTTGGCACCTCCTGCGGGGACCAGAATTTCACGGTTACCGTTGGGCTGCATGGCCGATACCAAACCGGCCTGCTCCATTTGTTCCAGCAGTCGGGCTGCCCGGTTATAACCGATACGCAAATGACGCTGCACAGAGGAAATCGAAGCGCGACGATTCTTAATAATGACTTGAACAGCCTGGTCGTAAAGCGGGTCTGCTTCAGCGTCTGCCATGCCGGTCGCCGGGTTGACGCCGTCACCCGACTCACCTTCGACCGCACCTTCCAGCAGGCCTTCGATGTAATCGGGCTCGCCGTGTTCTTTCAGGTGCTCAACCACGCGGTGAACTTCCTCGTCGCTGACAAAAGCGCCGTGCACTCGTTTAGGCAAGCCTGTACCGGGAGGCAGATAGAGCATATCGCCCATGCCCAGCAAGGTTTCTGCCCCCATCTGATCCAGAATGGTGCGCGAGTCGATCTTGGAGGACACCTGGAAAGCGATACGTGTCGGAATGTTTGCCTTGATCAGACCCGTAATTACGTCCACGCTAGGGCGCTGAGTAGCCAAAATCAGGTGAATACCAGCCGCACGGGCCTTCTGGGCCAAACGAGCAATCAACTCTTCGATCTTCTTGCCCTGCACCATCATCAAGTCTGCCAGCTCGTCAATAATGACGACAATCATGGGCAGAACAGACAACGGCTCGGGAGCGTCCGGCGTCAAAGAGAAAGGGTTGGGGATAGGCTCTTCACGCTTTTGCGCTTCGCGTATCTTGGCGTTGTAACCGGCCAGATTGCGCACGCCCAGCTTGCTCATCAAGCGGTAGCGTTTTTCCATTTCAGCCACACACCAGTTCAAGGCGTTGGAGGCCAGACGCATATCCGTGACCACCGGTGCCAGCAAATGAGGAATGCCTTCATAGACACTCATTTCCAGCATCTTGGGGTCGATCAGGATCAGGCGCACGTCTGCCGGGTCTGCCTTGTACAGCAGCGACAGAATCATGGCGTTAATCCCCACGGACTTACCGGAGCCGGTTGTACCGGCCACCAGCAAGTGAGGCATCTTGGCCAGATCCGCTACCACGGGTTTACCGGCAATATCCTTGCCCAAAGCCATGGTCAGCAAAGAGGCGCTGCTGTGATAGGTTTGCGAGCCTACGATTTCCTCCAGACGCACCATTTGGCGGCGAGGGTTGGGCAGTTCCAGGCCCATCAGGTTTTTTCCGGGAATGGTTTCCACCACCCGGATGCTGACCAGACTCAAGGCGCGGGCCAGGTCTTTGGCCAGATTCACGATCTGGCTACCCTTCACGCCCGTGGCAGGCTCAATCTCGTAGCGCGTAATGACCGGCCCCGCCTGGGCGGTCACTACCGTCACCGCAACACCGAAGTCCGACAATTTCTTTTCAATCAGGCGCGAGGTGAACTCAATGGTTTCCGGCGACACCGTTTCTACATTGTCAGAGGCGGGGTCCAGCAGGGACAGCGGAGGCAAATCGCCCGCTTCGCCAGCCTGACGAGGCGCCTTGAACAAAGTCTGCTGCTTTTCTTTCTCGACGCGCTCCGATTTGGGCACAGCCACAAAAGCAGGTTCGATACGCACAGGCTGTTCGTGTACCAGTTGCTCCTGCTTGGCGACCACGCTTTCCGTACGCTCGGCACGTTTGACCTCGCCCACGCGACGATCTTGACGGGCCGACCACAAAGTCATCACACGGCGAATCGCCCCTTCGATGAAGCCGCCCAGACGTTCTGCCAACGTCAGCCATGAAAAACCGAAAAACAAACTGGCCCCACCGGCGAGCAGGCCCATCAGCACCAGAGAGGCTCCACCAAAGCCTATCGAAGTTACTAATAGTTGCGATAATAATTGGCCTAACTGCCCACCAGCCCCCGCAGGGAGCTGCCATTGCTGGCCCAGGTCTTTAAAAAACAGCGATTCCAGGCCCATGCTGCCCAGAAACAAAAAGAAAAAGCCTATGCCAATTTCCCAGCGCACCCGAGGCAGAACATCCTCGTTTTTTGTGCTGGGCAAGAGCAAAGCAGTCAGACGGTAAAAGCCCACGGCCACGCGCTGCACCAGCAGCACCACCCAAAGCCAGGCCGTCAGACCAAATAGAAACAGGAGGAAATCGGCGATGTGAGCACCAAAGATGCCCCCGCCGTTTTGAGTCAGACCCGAGTGCACGGAATGCGACCAGCCGGGATCGCCCGGATCCCAGGTTGCCAGTACCAGGCCCAGCCAGGCTGCCAGAGCAGCGAAGATAATCCACCGTGCTTCGCGCAGCAGTCCTGTCAGGCGCTGTTGCAGGGCTGAAGGCCCATTACGCACATTTTTGGATGACCGGGACGAACGAGGGGATGTTGCAGGTATTCTTGCCATGGACTCATTATAATTGGAGATCGTCTTTTTCGGATTTTCTGTGATGTCGACTACTAAGCACGCAAAAGTACTCATTCTGGGCTCAGGCCCGGCCGGCTATACCGCAGCGATCTACGCAGCCCGCGCCAACCTCAACCCCGTCTTGGTCACTGGCATGGAGCAAGGTGGCCAACTGATGACCACCACGGATGTAGATAACTGGCCAGCCGATGCCCAAGGCGTCCAGGGACCTGATCTTATGGCACGTTTCCAGGCTCATGCGGAACGATTCGAAACAGAATTAATCTTTGACATGGTGTCCTCGGTTGATCTGTCCACCCGTCCCCTGACCCTGAATGGTGATAGTGGCACAGTCTACACCTGCGATTCGCTGATTATTGCGACAGGCGCCTCGGCCCAATACCTGGGCCTGCCAACCGAGCAGGAATTCATGGGCCGTGGCGTGTCCGGTTGCGCAACATGTGATGGTTTCTTCTACAAGAACCAGGACGTGGTCGTGGTCGGTGGTGGCAATACCGCCGTGGAAGAAGCCCTGTACCTGTCCAATATTTGCAAGACCGTGACCTTGATTCACCGTCGCGATACCTTCCGTTCCGAACCCATCCTGACCGACAAGCTGATGGACCGCGTCCAGAATGGCAATATCCAGCTGAAACTGCACAGCGAACTGCAAGAAGTGCTGGGTGACGCTTCGGGCGTGACAGGTGTGCGCATCATCAACAACCAGACCCAGGCCACTGAAGACCTGGCTGTGACTGGTGCCTTTATCGCCATCGGCCACAAGCCCAACACCGGGATCTTTGAAGGCAAGCTGGAAATGCACGACGGCTACATCACGACTCGCAGCGGTCTGAAAGGCATGGCCACCATGACTTCCGTTCCTGGCGTCTTTGCTGCGGGCGATGTGCAAGACAATATCTATCGTCAGGCCATTACCAGTGCAGCCAGCGGTTGCATGGCCGCCCTGGACGCACAGCGCTGGTTGGATGAAAACAAATAAGCCCAAAGCCGTAGGGCGTAGTCTGGCAGACCTGAAGAAGTTACAAGGTCAGGTCCGCCAGGATCTCAATC